>CACAAB010000010.1 GCA_902530325.1 uncultured SAR116 cluster alpha proteobacterium
TTATCTCTTGACCATCTATCAGGATATTCGTCCCATAACCATATTTCATCCACTATTAGTTTCCAAGTAGGTTCGTTTTTGAGAAACCACTTCACGAATTTCTCAAAATTTTTGCCAGACTTGTCAGTCTCTATGGATTTATAAAAATTATCAAAAGTTGCCATTTAAGAAGACATAGCATAAGTAATAAATTACATCAAACTCACACCCTTACAGAAACACTTACCCTATCACTCTGTAGGGTCTAAAAAAACTAATAAAATCAATGATTTATTCGACAGTATCGTTTGTGCGGTGTAGGGGTGCATTAAAAAATGCAGACCTAACTTTCAATTTCTCTATCAGTTATCGTTCCCCTGCTCTAACTGATAATCGATATACATCATATCAATTCTTTCTCTATGAAACAGTTACTGAACAAAGAGAAAAAGGAAAGACATTTGACCAGATTGCAGAGTGGTTAAATAAGAAAGGTTACCTATCTGTTCGTGGAAAGAAGTTCAAAGGTAATCATGTCCATTCAATCCTGAAGAAGAAAAGACTTAAAGATGAGAAATTAGAAAGAAAGTATCCAGAGGAGTGGTCTGATTTTAGTTTGGAGGTGGTGGATAAAACTTTGGTAAATATGTTTGAATTATGATATGCTTATTAAAGGTATTTAATAACCAACTTGTACACCTTGGCATCCCGCCTAAAGTACTAAAGCGGAGGATTCAATGAAAAAAATAATATGGAAAGAACTTAAAGAAGATGACCCTATCTTCAAACAAGGTTTTATTATATCTCAACCTAAAATCCAAAATATTGACTTAGTAAAAATACCAAAAAAAATGTCACGAAAAGAGAGGATTATACACTTAACTAAATCCCTTATAAAATTGGGTTGGAAATATACAGGAGATAAAAGTGAATAATATCCTTATATTCCCAAAAAAAGAAAAACGAAAAAAACCAATTTTAAAACAGAGGGTTTTCTATATTGGATTTAGATATGCAGGTCCTATGTTATGCCAAGAAGTACAAAACATTTATCTTAAAAGAAATGGTTTTAAAAATGGTTCAAGAACATGGTCTTTAATAACATATGGTAAATATGATGAGAATGATCGTAAAAATTATTCCATAGAATTGGATAATTGTGAAGAAAACGACCTTCCTGACATGTTGGATGAATTTGATGTGGGCAACCAAGTTACTTTTGATGAGTTAATTGATATGGGATGGCGTGGAAAAATAGATTATTCTGCAAATTTAGTTAGTTTAATACATAAATGTTATAACAATGTAATTTTCCCAAAATTTGTAAAACCATTAGAAACTGGTCAATTCAATGGAACCGATATTATGATGGAGTCAGGTTCTGCACAAGGTAGACTGAAGGGAAAAAGTTGTTATGCATTTACACACTATAGAAATAGATATCCTCTTGGGCATGTATGGATGAATTTAAATAAATTAAATAGTAATGAGTACGCTGCTGTGCCAGTAAAACCGAAATTAACATTTAGTGATCAATTTTATAATAGATACTTTGTTAATAAATAAATGTTTAAAAAGTAAATTATAACATATAGATATATATAATTTCAAACTTCGTCTTAATAACAGAAATATACCCGCTCTAAGGACTATACTATGTTTACAAAGTAATTTGAAATAGTGTTTATAATGCATCACTATTGAAAACTATGCTTTCAAAAATTTTTTGGGATTGTCATAACCCTTTTTAAGACAATCAGGGCAGTTAACTTTTTTACTTCTCACAAAATTCTTAACAGATTTTTGGAAAGAGTGTCCGTATCCACAAATAAAAAAAACTTTCTGCTCTGTTCTAGGTAAATATTCACTTGGTTTACTATTATTTTTCTTGTTATCCCAATATTTTGAAATTCCTGGGAAATGAAGTAAAAGGTTGTTTTCCCCATGCGCATTTCTACCAGAGCAGAAAGGGCAACCTGTATTCCTTCCTTTCTCAGTTGCTCTAGAACCTTGACCTAATCCACGTGTTCTCTCTCCGATTACTGCAGTATATGAATGCCCCTTTTTGCACAACCAAAATACTTTCACATGGGAATTTGGAGCAAACATATCAGGCGTAAATGGTGAATTTTTAACTAAATCAAATTCAGATGATATATCTGGATAAATGAACAGAAGAGACTTTTCGTAGACAGGTTTTGGTAATTGTGAATAAATTTCTCTGAATGCTTCTTCTTTCAAAAAATTATGGATATTACTAAAATCCAAGTCTGGCATTTTTGAAATATTGGAGATGAAAGAGCAAAACTCCTTAAAATCACTAAATTTAAAGTTTGATAAATCACAAAGGAAAGCATTTGGGAAGGTTGTTGTAAGTTTCTTGTCTCTTAATCTCACTATATCTATTCCCTTACTGGCGAAGAACTTGGTCTTATTTCTATCCTGTAAATATCTTTTTTCATGCCAAGGGTATCCGTCTACTTCAATCCCAAGATTGAACTGTGGGATAAAAATATCAATTTCTTTTCCATGTTGTTTATGTTGCCAGAATACTTCATTAAAAAAATTGGATAATTCAAGAAATATGCGAATTTCTGCTTCCGAAGAATGGATTGTACATTTAGGGCATTTAGACCTGGCATGGAATTTATTATAAATTATTGCGGGGTAACTTTCGTGTCCGAATAGGCATTTAAAATATGCTGTAGCATGTGACGACGGAGAAACATCTTCAGGACCAAAGTCATTAAGATCATAATCCCACTCGTTGGAAATTTCTGGAAACTTATCAAGTAGACTGCCATGCTTTTTCAGTATAGTTTTTTGATATTTCTTTCCCCGAACTGCCAAACATGCCTTGCAATGTTTTTGTCGTTTTTTAGTTTCTTTTCTGAAAACATCTTTAGGTCGTGCCTGAAAATGATTACTTTTACAGTTTTGGCATAACCAAAATAACTTTTTATCGACATAAGGTAATAAAGTTTTGGGATCTTCTATGTTCTTTTTGTGGTCATAGTATTGCCATAACTCCGGAAAATTTTTTTGCATGAAAAATTTAAGATTGTTTGTTTTGGAAACTTCAACACTTTGACAAAACCTACAACCAATCGTTAAACCTTTAGCATCAAAAAGACCTTTCTTCTCATAAGTTGAGACTCGATTAGCAACTGAAGCACTCCATATGTGTTCTTCGTTAAGTGGGCACTGCCATTCAATTTTTTTATGAGTTTTTGCAGCATAATTTTTAATTTCAAGAATATTGTTCTGGTCTCTGACCTGATTACAAAGTTCTGTGAAATGCTCAAGTTTCTTTCGTATCATTCTGACAAACGCTTATACAATAGAATGCTCCACTTTTAATACCAACATAGTTCGAAAGATTTATAAAAATTCTCAAAACTTTCCATATAAAAAGACATAGCATAAGTACAGAATTACATCAAATTCACACCCCTACAGAAACACTTACTTTATCACTCTGTAGGGTCAAAAAAACACAATAAAATCAATGATTTATTCAACAGTAACTGATTTAGCCAAGTTTCTTGGCTGATCAACGTCAGTTCCTCTTTCATTTGCTACATGATAAGCTAACAATTGGGCAGGTATTGCCATTAAAAATGGTGATAGTAAAGACTTAAAATCTGTTTCAAAAAATGGTATTTCTATTTTTAAATGAGCAAAAGTTGCCTTTTCAATACATTTTTTATCAGCAATTAAAATTATCTTAGCACCTCTTGAATGAGCTTCTTGTAAGTTACTTATTGATTTATCTTCATTACCATCTGATATCAAAAACATAACTACAGGAACATTATCCTCTATGAGAGCAATAGGACCATGTTTCATTTCTCCTGCTGCAAAACCCTCAGCATGAATATAACTAATTTCTTTTAATTTCAAAGCGCCCTCTAGTGCAAGAGGGTATAAAAGCCCTCTTCCAAGGAAAATTATGCTTTTAGCATTTTTAATATTTTGTGCTATTAATTTTATTTCATCTTCTATTCTTAACATTTGTGCAATTGCACTTGGTAATTTATTTATGTAGCTACAAATTTCTTTTATTTTTCTTGGTTTTACATTATTAAATTTTTTACCTAGAGCGACTGCAATTAGGAATAATATAACCAATTGTGAAGTGAAAGATTTTGTGCTTGCCACTCCTATTTCTGCTCCAACTTTAGTATATAAGCTATTATCAACTTCTCTATCTATGGTGCTACCTTCAACATTTACAATCGCATTAGTAATAAGCCCAAGCTCTTTACCATGCCTTAGGGCCATAAGTGTATCTAAACTCTCACCAGATTGAGAAATAACTAACATAGAGCTTTGACCAAAAACAGATGGCTTTCTGTATCGATATTCTGAGGCCAAATCAACAATTACAGGCAAATCTGCAATTTGTTCTATCCAATATTTACCAACCATTCCGGCATAGTAACTCGTTCCAGCCGCAGAGATAAGCAAAGTATTTTTATTTTCAAATCCTAACCTATCAATGTCTATAGTAATTTCAGAATTATTCTTTATCAAAGTTGAAGTTGTTTGTGGAATTACCGAAGGTTGTTCAAATATTTCTTTTTCCATAAAATGTTTATAACCACCCTTAGTAATTAATCCCAATTCTGCTTTTATATTGATAACTTTTCGATTTACTTTCACTTTATCTTTAGTAAAAATTTCTAACTCATCTGATTTAATTAAAGCATGATCACCATCTTCTAAATAAATAATTCTTTGTGTTAAATGATCAATAGAATGAGCATCCGATCCAATAAAATTTGATTTTTCACCTAAACCAATTGCTAAAGGAGATGAATTTCTAGATGCAAATAATTGGTTTGGAAAATCAAGACTCATTGCAACAAATGCAAATGCACCTCTAATATCTTTTAATACAAGTCTGCCTGCCTCTAGAAAATCATTTCCTAATTTTATATATTTCATAAATAAGTGGGGTAAAATCTCAGTATCAGTTTGACTAATGAAATCATATCCTTCTGAAATAAGTTCATTTTTTAAAATTTCATAATTTTCTATAATTCCGTTATGAACAACTGCTATTTTGTTTTCACTTGTTAATGGGTGAGCATTTTCAACTGATATGTTGCCATGTGTAGCCCATCTTGTATGACCTATTGCTATTGAATTGTCAAAATGAAGCTTATCATTAGATATTTCATTTGATTTATCTATCAATTTGTAAAGTTTACCTTCTGATTTAATAGTTCGCAGCGTTCCGTTAGACATCGAGGCAATACCCGCAGAATCATATCCCCTATACTCAAGCTTTCTTAAACCTTCAATAACAAGTTGGGTTGCATTTTGCTTTCCTACCACTGCAACAACACCACACATATCTCACCTCTTTTAAAAATTTTCATTATTATTATTTTTAACTTACATTTTAAAGCTTTATATTTCTAAACTTAAGAGATATAACATTTTTATGGAAATTTGTTCAATAATATTGAGTGCTGGAAAAGGAACTAGGATGTTATCTAACATACCTAAACCATTACACTTAATTTCGGGTAAGTCTATGCTTCAATGGGTTATTGATGCTAATAAATCTGCAGGAATAAAAAAATCAATTATAGTAATCTCAGAAGAATTTAAAAAATTAGAAAATCAAAATATTCAAACTGTTATCCAAAAAAAACCTCTTGGAACAGGCGATGCTCTAAAAACAGCTGTTCCTTTGCTAAATAATTTTGAAGGTGTTGTAATTATTTGTTTCGCAGACACACCTTTTATAACCCCAAAGACACTTAAAAAAATTTCTAATGCTTTTAAAAATAAAACTGATTTAGTTATAACAGGCTTTAAAAAATTCGAGAAAAATAAATATGGTAAAATTTTTTTTAATTCTAAAAAAAAACCTACTGAAATTTTAGAATATAAAGACGCAGAGAGAAAAAATACTGTTTCAAACATTTGTAACGGAGGAATTATGGGTATCCATAGTTCTGCTCTGAAATTCTTATCTAAAATTAAAAAAAACACAGTTTCAGGAGAATTTTATTTAACTGACATTGTGAAAATTCTAAATCAACAAGATAAAAATATTTCTTATATTGAAATTATGGAAGAAGAAATATTAGGAATAAACACTCAACTCGATTTATCATTTGCTGAAAGTGTCTCTCAAAATTTACTTAGGAAAAAAGCCATGTTTAATGGAGTAAAATTAATTGATCCTAATTCTACTTTTATTAATCATGATACAAAATTTGGTAAAGATGTAATAGTGTATCCAAATGTAGTTTTTGGTAACAATGTAATTATTGATTCATTTGTAGAGGTTAAGTCGTTTTCACATATTGAAGAATGTAGAATAAAAAAAGGTTCTATTATTGGGCCTTTTGCTAGATTAAGAGGAAGAACAATTATTGATGAAAATTCAAAAATTGGCAACTTTGTAGAAATCAAAAAAAGTAACATATCTAAAGACGTAAAAATTAATCACTTATCTTATATTGGTGATAGTGAAATTGGAACTTCAACAAATATTGGCGCTGGTACAATTACATGTAATTACGATGGTAAGAACAAAAATAAAACAAAAATAGGGAAAAACTCTTTTGTTGGATCAAATTCAACAATTATTGCCCCTATTAAAATAGGTGATAATGTCACTATGGGTGCAGGAAGTGTTTTCAATAAAAATATTCCAAACAACAATCTCTCAATAGGCAGATCTTATCAAATAAATAAAAAGAAAAATCAGTAACCTCTGTAAGACAAGCGATTATGTTTAAATAATCCAGGAGTAATAAGTATTTTAAATTCTTTTTTTCTCCACCATAAATTATTTAATTCAATTTCAATATTTTTAAAACCATTTACATATTTATTCGATACTGTATTTTCTGCTTTTTTAATGATAGTTTCTAAATAGATATCTCTATCTACTAATATTGCTAAATTAGCCCAAGTTAAAACAGAACTTGGTACTAAATAGAAACCCTTTGAAATTTTTTTTACTATATCAGGATGAAACTTTTCAGGATCATTTAAACAATAAGTAGAAGTACCAATTAATTTTCGAGCTTTAAGAGGTCTCAAAAATCTTATAATTCGAGACATTAAGTTATTTGACCAATATTTTTTATATTTTTTAAGTCCTTCAAATGGTTCGCCTGGATTGTTTTTACTTCTTAATCTAACTTGAATTATCTTATGTTCATTCAATAAATCAATTGACTTTTTTAGTTGCTTATATGTTTCTATTTTATTTTCAACTAGTTCCAAATCATTTTCTAACAATAAGATTGGGCCCTTTGGCATTTTTTCTGCAAGTTTTTTGAAACCTTCAAGAATCCCTAAATTTTGATCAATTAATATTGGTTTGTAATTATATTTTTCTGCAATTTTAATTCCTTCTTCTGTATATTCAGGTAAGCAAACAAATTTATGATCAGTCATACTTGAAAGACCATTTATTTTATATGAATATAAAGAATTATCTAGACTATCGTATCCTTTCCAGCTAAGTATACCTATTGCGAAACGAAGATCATCCATAAAAAAAACTCTTAAAGTTAACTTTTCAATATGCGGTGCTCAAATTCTCTTAAACGCCTATAAACACTCGCCAACTCAATAATAGTTGGCCATGCTCTCAATAAATATTGCATAGAGCCCTCAACTCTTCCAAAAGCTCTTATTATTTGTTGCATCACACCAAGGGTTACAACTCCTGCTACTATTGCTGGGGCTAAAAAAACATATGCAGATAAAACATTTGCCTGCATATATGCCATTCTCCCAATGTTAAAATATAGATACCTGATAAAACTGAAAAAATGTATAGATCTTACATCATTAAATAATTCTTCGATATTTTTAGGACGAACTGTGTTATCATCTTCGGCTATAACAAGTAATTTTCTATATGCAGCTTCTTTTTTTTGAAGATCATATTCTACACCAACTAATCTCAAAACCCATCCAAGACCAATTAAAAAAATTGTTCCTCCAATTGTCCACAACAAAGCCCCAGTAATTAAGCCATATTCCCAATCTCCAAAAAAATATATTGGAATACCTACAGATAGTCCTAATAATATTGGTATAAATTGAACAAGTACCATTATTGATTCTATTAAACTCGTACCTAATGATTCCATTATTCTAGAAAATTTTATAGTGTCTTCTTGTACTCTTTGTGCTGCACCTTCAATTTTACTTGCTTTATCATACACTGAATGATACCACTCAACCATTGCAGTACGCCATCTAAATAGATAATGTGCTGTAAAAAAAATCATTATTACATAAACTGAAACATATAATCCTGCTAACGAAATAAATGAAAACAAACTATCCCAATATTCTTGCATTGTAATAGAGTTAGGTTTAGATAACGCTTTTTGGATCATGTCATAAAACTTACCAAACCATTCATTAATCTTAACGTCAATTTTAACTTGAACCCATAAAGATGATAAAATTACGAATGAACCTAACCATGACCATAAAAACCATTTTTTAACTGTAAAAAACCTAAACATACCTTACCCCAATAAAGTCTTTGTAAAATTGATTTAATTTTTTTCGTGAACGCTTATACTTAGTACTATTCCTACACCAATTAAAAAGGTTAATAAAGAAGTACCTCCATAACTTATTAATGGAAGTGGAGCCCCTACTACAGGTAGTAATCCACATACCATTCCAATATTTAAACTAAAGTAAAGAAATAGTAAAAAACCAATTCCAAACACAACAACTTTTGAGAAAAGAGATTCCACTCTAAAAGAAATTTTCAAAATAGAGAATATTAGAATACAAAATATAAGTATTATAGACATGGATCCTATAAATCCAAGTTCTTCAGAAATTAAAGTAAAAATAAAATCAGTATGTTTTTCAGGTAAATAATTTAACCTACTTTGACTTCCTAACAAATAACCTTTTCCAAAAACTCCACCTGAACCAATTGCAATTTTTGATTGTATTATTTGATAACCACTTCCTAAACTATCAATTTCTGGATTTAAAAATACTAGAATTCTACTTTTTTGATAATCATACAATTGATTCCATATTAAAGGAACAGAAGCTGCAAAAACTATAAAACAAAAAATTACAAATTTCATTGAAATTCCCACGAAGAATAATATTGCCAAACCTAGTAAAATAATAGTTAAACCTGTTCCTAAATCTGGTTGTGAAATTACCAAAAAACCAGGAAAAAGTATTAAGATAAATGGTATTAAATAATTAATTAATTTATTAAGTTGAATTCGGGATATATGATCAAAATACCTAGCAAGTATTAAAATCAATCCTAATTTCATAAATTCAGATGGTTGAAAATTAATCCCGCTTATGGTAATCCATCTTTGAACATTACCAGTACCTATAAATTTCACTAATATTAAAGTAAATATACCTACAAAAAACGAAATAACACTAAATTTAAAAAAAAATTTAGGTGGCACTAATGCTAATATCAGCATTAAAAGAAAACCAAATATTAATCTTGTTAGATGGTTCTTAGCCCAAGGGTCCCAGCTTCCACCCGCTGCAGAATACAATGATAAAACACCTACAAATCCTAATAAAAATATATATATAATTATTAAAATATTAATCTTTATTAATTTTGATAAAACTATTTTACCAAAAGTTTTCTCAGAAAATTTATTTAGACTTTTTTTCATTTAATTAGTTATGTTAAACTTTAAAAATATACTTAAAAACATCTCTTGCTATAGGAGCAGCTACAGATGAGCCACTTCCTCCATGTTCTACAACTACACTTATAGCATATTTAGGATTTGATGTCGGTGCATACCCTACAAACAAAGCATGATCTCTTTTCTTCCAGGGTCGATCTTCATTTTTTATTAGGCCTTTTTCTCTTTCTGCTTCAGATATTCTTACAACTTGAACTGTTCCTGTTTTGCCAGCCATTTCAATTTCCTTTGATCCAATTTTATAATTTTTGGCAGTACCATTACTACCAGTAATAACTTTTTCCATAGATTTTTTAACAAACATCATATGTTTAGGATTAATTTTCAAAGGCTCGAAGTTTTTTGGATTTTTATTTATCATTAAGGTTGGTGTAACAGCAAATTTTCCATTTGCTATTCTAGAAACCATTGTGGTTAGCTGAAGTGGAGTTGTAAGTATATATCCTTGGCCAATAGATGCATTTAATGTTTCTCCTAGTGACCATTTCAAACCATCATGTTTAAGCTTCCATTCAATGTTTGGAACTACGCCTTTTGACCTATCATCAATTTCAATATCAAAATATTGACCTAAGCCAAGTTTTTTCATCATAACAGCTATTTTGTCAATTCCAACTTTTAAACCTAATTCATAAAAATATACATCACATGATTGTTCAATAGCCTCTATTAAATTTAATTTTCCATGTCCATTTTTGGCCCAACAATGGAATGTACTTTCTCCTAATTCTTTTGAACCGCTGCAGTGAAATTTAGTATTATAATCAATTATGCCACTCTCTAAAGCAGCTAATGCTACAGCCATCTTTATTGTAGAACCTGGAGGATATACGCCAGACATACTTCTGTTTAAAAGAGGAGCTCTTAAATTATTTTTTAGCTTATTCCAATCACTAGTCTCTAAATCATCAGAAAAAATGTTAGGATCGTATCCTGGAGAAGAAACACTACATAAAATTTCGCCAGTTTCTACATCCATTACAATCAGTGACCCAGATTGTGGATTTACAATTCTATTCTTTTTATCTTTGTAAACATGTTTTTTATTAACGTAAGTAATTTCTCTCATATTTTCGATCTGTTTTTTTATATTCTTATTTTTTACAGATACTAAAGTATTATTGCCTCTTTCAAATCTTTCAATTGCAAAAGCTTGAAGTCCCATATCTAAAGATATTTGTATATCATTACCCGCTATAGTTTTTTCGTATACTTGTGATGCAATTATGTGACCTTTAGAGGTTACTTCATTTCTTTTTCTTCCAAATTTACCTCTTAATTGTTTATCAAAAAATTTTTCTAAACCCGTTTTCCCTACTTCAAGCCATGAAATATATGGTTTAACTTTTATTTTGTTATCTTTTTCTGAATAAGGTCCAATATAACCAGTTATATGACCAGCAATTATACCTTGAGGATAGACTCGTTTCTTAGTCATTGAAAAAAATATTTCAGGAAATTCAACACTTCTTACAGCTAATTTAGCAACATCTTTCTGTGATAAATTTTTTGTAATAAGAATTTCTTTTGTTTGATTGGTTTTATAATTTTTAATTTCATCATAAAAATTTTTTAAATCTTTTTCATCAATTTCTACTACATTTAAAATCTTTTTAATTACGTTTGGTACATCAATATTTTTATTCCATTTAAGAACAAGAGAAAATCCATCCATATTTCCTGCTAACAATCTCATTTTTCTGTCTAAAATTCTTCCTCTTTCAGGAGGAATCATAAGATAATTAAATTGATTATTATCAGATAATTTTTCGTACTTTCTATTTTCAACCATTTGTAGATCAAAAAACCTCCAACTTATAGTACCAACAACAAGAGCTTTAAGGCTTGACAATAAGAAAAATCTTTTTGAAATTATATTTTCTAGATTTTTTTGACTTTTATTTTTCATTATTTAGCCTTTAATTAATCGTGTAACAAAATTAAAAAAATGCATACTCATGTTAATAATAGGAAATAGTATTAATGTTATGCCTATATGAAAAAAAATTGGTGTCAATTCAGGAATCGATAAATTAATTATGGAATTTAAAATAAATATAATAACGAATGAAGAAATAAAAATTATTGTAAATGAAATCCATTCTTCTTGATTATTTTTATCTAAAATTACGGTTTCTGATAGAAATTTAAATAAAATAAGAAAGATTGATGTAATTGCTAAGTTGTTACCAATCATAACATCATGAAAAAAACCTATAAAAAACATGATAGTATTAGAAGGATTTATACCTAATCTTTTTATACAAATATATAAAATTATAGAAATTAAATTTGGGGTTGCTGTTTCAAATAAAGAAAAAAGACTTAAAGATATTTGAAGATTTATTAAGTAAAATAAAAAAATAAAAAACAATAGACTTCTAGAGAATGAGTAAAAGATATGCAGTAAATTATTATCTTTAATCAATCTTCTGTACTCTCAATTATTCTTTTTCCACTTAAATTTAAACCTTTAAGTTTAATAGATTGTTCTGGTTTTTGTAAAGGAGCAAAACCATGAAAAGTTGTAGAATAAACATTTTCAGGTTTTTTGTTAATAATAATAGAAATATATGTCAATCTTTGAAATTCAACTGTTGGTTTAACATAATACTTACCGGAAAAGCTTTTAACAATTTTTCCAACATTGATGCCTGAAGGTAATCTTCCTCCGTGTCCAGATGTTTGAACAACTTCACCCTCAACTGGTTTAGCTTTCGTAGATAAAAATTTTATTTTTAATAATTTACCACTTTGTCCTTGAACCACAGCTGGCCAATTGCTACTAGTTAAATATACTGGAATCATAGAATTAATGTCTATGATTAATAAAATTCTGCTTGTTTTCAAACTCACGTTTACTACATAACCAACTAAACCAAGTGAGGAAATAGCTGGCTGTCCAATTTTTACACCATAATCTTTGCCTGCATTTATTAGAACAGTGTTAGCAAAAATACCTCCAGGCGCTGTTATAGCTCTTCCAGTTATTATTTGGCTTTTCTTTTCAGGTAATACTTTAAGTAACTCTCTTAGTTCTAATAGCTCTAATTCTTGACTAGATGCTTTACTATTGATAACCCTAAGCTTTCTTACTTCACTTTTAAGCCTAATGTTTTCTTCCCTAAGTGAGCCAGCAGATTTAACGTCTTCAAATACTCCCACCATTTCTTTAACTGGTTTATTAAAAGCGTAAGTTACTGGAGCCAAAAAATCAGAAAGAAAACCTTTTATATTTCTTATAGCTATTAGATCTAATTTACCTAAAAAAACTAAAATCAGACATAATAAAATCAATAAGAAATTAAAATTTTTTACCCCTTTAAATGATTTTGTATTTGACGGCTTTCCTGAAACCATCTTGTCTCACTCGCAATTAATAATAAGGTTAGTGTTATGCACCAATTAGAACATTTCTTAAAGATTTCATTTCATCAAGACATCTTCCTGTTCCCATAACAACACAAGTAAGAGGGTCCTCTGCTATAACAACAGGTAGTCCTGTAGCTTCTCTTATTGTTGTATCTAATTCTCCTAAAAGAGCACCACCACCTGTTAACACAATTCCTCTTTCAACAATATCAGCAGCTAACTCGGGAGGTGTTTGTTCTAATGCAGTTTTAGTCGCTTCTATGATCTGACCAACAGGCTCAGCTAATGCTTCACAAATTTGAGCTTGGTTAATTTCTATTTCTTTAGGTACACCATTAACTAAATCTCGACCTCTTACTTCAATACTAGCCCCAACACCATCTTTTGGAATTTTTGCTGTAGCAATCCCTTTTTTAATTCTCTCTGCTGTCATCTCTCCTATTAAAAGATTATGATGACGTCTTATAAATGCAACTATTGCCTCATCAAATTTGTCACCTCCAACCCTTACAGAACGTGCATATACAATATTTCCTAAAGACAAAATAGCTACTTCAGTAGTACCACCTCCAATATCGACAACCATTGAGCCAGAGGCTTCTGTTACAGGTAAATTAGCACCAATTGCAGCCGCCATTGGCTCTTCAATAAGATAAACTCTTCTAGCTCCAGCAGCTTCAGCGGATTCCTGAATAGCACGCCTTTCAACAGCAGTTGCACCAGAAGGCACACAAACAACAACTTGCGGACTAACTAGTGCTGATCGTTTATGTACTTTTCTTATAAAATGTTTAATCATTTCTTCAGCAACATCAAAATCTGCTATCACGCCATCAGCCATTGGCCTTATCGCCCTTATATTGCCAGGTGTTTTTCCTAACATTGTTTTAGCTTCTTCTCCAACAGCTAACACTTGAGATTTTCCTCTAATCTCAGTAATAGCTACAACCGAAGGTTCATTTAAAAGAATTCCCTGCCCTTTTACATAAACTAGGGTATTGGCAGTTCCTAAGTCTATAGCTAAATCAGCAGAAAACAATCCACGTACATATCCAAACATATGATATCCCTTCTAAAAGTCTTTAATTCAGCAATATCAAAAAGACATTTGAATTATATTTAAACTAGTAACTTAAATCAAAGAATTAATAAATATTAATTTTTATCTTTATCAACCAATCGATTTGCAGTGATCCATGGCATCATTGCTCTAAGATCTTTTCCAATTGCCTCTATCGGATGGTCTGCAGCTTTTTTTCTAGTAGCTTTAAAACTAGTTTGATTAACTTTATTTTCAAGCATCCAATCTCTTGTAAATTTGCCAGATTGAATATCTTCTAGAATTCTTTTCATTTCAGCTTTAGTTTCAGATGTTATTAACCTAGGGCCAGTAACATATTCACCATACTCTGCAGTGTTACTTATTGAATAGTTCATATTTGCAATACCACCTTCATATATAAGGTCAACAATTAATTTAACTTCATGTAAACACTCGAAATATGCCATTTCAGGAGCATAACCTGCTTCAGTTAAGGTCTCATACCCTGCCCTAATTAATTCTACTAAACCTCCACACAAAACTGTTTGTTCACCAAACAAGTCAGTCTCACATTCTTCTTTAAAGGTTGTTTCAATAATTCCAGAGCGACCACCTCCAATTGCACATGCATAAGATAAGCCAATATCATGAACATTTCCGGATATATCTCTGTCAATCGCAATAAGACAAGGTACTCCACCACCTCTTTGATACTCCGATCTTACAGTATGCCCAGGACCTTTTGGTGCAACCATAAAAACATCAATATCATTTCTTGGTTCAATTAAATTAAAATGTACATTCAAACCATGTGCAAAAGCTATTGCAGCCCCTGGTTTCATATTTTGTTCGATATCGTTTTTATAAATTTCTCCCTGAAGTTCATCTGGTGTTAACATCATTATTACATCGGCCCACTTGGATGCATCAGCGACGTTCATTACTTTAAATCCTGCAGATTTTGCTTTTTCTACAGAAGTTGAATCTGCTCTTAAAGCAACAGCAACTTCTTTAACACCACTATCTCTTAAATTAGCAGCATGCGCATGACCTTGACTACCATATCCCACTATAACAACTTTTTTGCTTTTAATTAAATTTATGTCTGCATCTCTATCGTAATACACTCGCATTTAAAACTCCTTGTATTTTAATATATTATTGCGATCTTAATTTCTAAGTAAGAACTTATTAGCAGGAATGTTAAATTTGATCTAGTAGTTTTGTTTCTGTTTTATTACCTCTGGAGATAGCAGATACACCGGTTCTTGAAATTTCTGTGTCTCCTAATGAACGCATCAAATCAATAAAAGCATCTAATTTACTTGGTTTTCCGGTAAGTTCAAAAATAAAACTTGATAATGTAACATCAAGTGTTCTTGCTCGAAAAGTCTCGGCAACTCTGAGTGCTTCAACTCTATTAGCACCTTTGACGACAAGTTTAACTAGTGCAAGTTCACTTTTAATAAATTGTCCTTCTAAAGTTAAATCTCTTACAATGTGCACTGGAACTATTCTTAACAATTGTGACTTTATCTGTTCAATTGTCATCGATGTACCTCTTGTAACAAGAGATATTCTTGACAAATTTCGCATTTTATCTATTTCGGTTACAGTTAAGCTTTCTATATTATAACCTCTTCCAGAGAACAGACCAATCACTCTTGCCAATGTTCCAGGTTGATTATCAACAATTAAGGATAATGTTCTTGAAGTTTCAACTTCTTCAACTTCATTTTTTTGATATACAGACATTTTGCTAACCTTAAACTAGTGCGAGACCTTCATTAGATGTATCATTATGATTGTCATCAGAACTTAAAATCATCTCATTATGAGCTGCCCCTGATGGTATCATAGGAAAACAATTTTCTTCTTTTTCTACCCTAATATCTGCTATAACTGGGCCTTTAATTTTAATCATCTGATCAATTGTGGTTTCTAAATTATTTATATTATCAACTCTCAAACCTTCTATACCAAAAGATTCAGCAAGTTTTACAAAGTCTGGCAATGATGCTGTGTAGCTTTCGCTGTACCTAGATCCGTGATTTAATTCTTGCCACTGTCTGACCATACCCATCCATTCATTATTTAAAATAAATATTTTAACGGGCAATTTATATTGCACTATTGTTGAAAGCTCTTGCATGTTCATCAAAAAGGAAGCTTCGCCTGAAATATCAATTACTAATGACTTGGGATGAGCAATTTGCACACCCACAGAAGATGGAAGCCCATACCCCATTGTACCCAATCCACCTGAAGTCATCCAACGATTAGGCTTAGAGAAACCAAAATATTGTGCAGCCCACATTTGGTGTTGACCTACTTCTGTTGTAATGTAAGTGTCAAAATTTTTGGTTTTCTCGTATAAAGATTTGATAGCTTGTTGTGGTTTTATATTATTTCCAATTTGTTTGAAACCTAAAGAATCTTTTTCTTTCCATTGATTTATTTGAGACCACCATTTTGTTTTTGATTTTATTGATTTTTGGTTGTGAAGTTTTTTAACTTCATGGATTAATGCTGATAATACCTCTTTACAATCACCAACAATACCATAATCAACAGAAACAACTTTGTTAATAGATGATTTATCGACATCAATATGAATTTTTTTTGAGTTAGGGGCAAAAGCGTTTAATCTGCCTGTCACTCTATCATCAAAACGTGCACCTACATTGAGCATAACATCACAATTATGCATAGCTAAATTTGCTTCATATGTCCCATGCATACCTAACATCCCAAGAAAATTTTTATTTGTATTTGGTACACAACCTAAACCCATAAGAGTGAGTGTTACTGGACAATCTAATATATTTACTAATTCAGTTAATAGTTTAGAGGCGTATGGACCAGAATTAACTACTCCACCGCCACCGTAAATTATTGGTCGTTCTGCTTGTAATAATAGTGTAGCAACTTTATGAATTAAATCTTTATCTATATTAGAAATATTAACATTGTTATGTTTTTCTATTTTCGAAACTTTATTTACGTATTTTACATTTGCAAGTTGAATATCTTTTGGAAGATCAATAAGTACTGGACCAGGCCTTCCTGACGAAGCAATTACGAAAGATTTATGGATAATCTCACATAATTTATTAGCATCTTTTACTAAATAATTGTGCTTTGTACAGGGTCTTGAAATACCAGTTGTATCAGCTTCTTGAAATGCATCTGTTCCAATTAAATGAGTAGGTACTTGACCACTTAGGCAAATAATTGGTATCGAATCCATCAAAGCATCAGTCAGACCTGTAATAGCATTTGTTGCACCAGGACCAGAAGTAACTAAAACGCATCCAACCTTACCTGTTGATCTAGCATAACCTTCTGCAGCATGGACTGCGGCTTGTTCATGCCTAACTAATATATGTTTAATATTTTTATTTTCAAAAAGGGCATCATATAGAGGTAGTACAGCTCCACCAGGATATCCAAATATTACCTCAACACCATTTTCGACTAGAGCTTTAATTACAGCCTCTGCTCCACTATTATAATTTATCGCCATTTCATAAAATACTTTCAATAAAAAAATATTAGTTACCAATAATTTTTAAAATCGTCAACTTTATAATATAAAATTATAAATTTTAATATATTTTTAAAATTTTATTTCATATAAATTGTTTTATATGGAACATAATTATGAGAAAACCATGTAATCTGCCTTTTAACATATCTTCTCGTATCTCTTTTACTTAACCTAACAGCTTCCTCAAAAGAAATATTTTTGTCCAAATAACTTAACAACCACTTTACTCCAAGACTTTTTGCAATTGGAAGTGATCTATCAATATTAGAAACATGTATTTTTTTAACCTCCTCAAGCGCTCCTTTTTGGAGCATATTATCAAATCTTAATTCGCATTTTTTATAAATTAACTTTCTTTCTAAATTTATTAAAAAGTTATAAATATTTTTTTTAACTGCCCCTTCCTTAGGCTTTTGATACCAATAAGTCATATTTTTCTTAGTTTGAAGGAAAACACCATATAATCTTAATAATCTATGTTTGTCTGTGTTTTTAGCTACATATTGAGGGTCAATATTGAAATTCACTTCTTTAAAATTATCAATTCCAATTTCATTTAACTTTAACAAACTTTTTATTTTAATTTCTTTTTTAAGTCTTGGGATTGGAGCTAAACCATTAATAGCTGCATTTAAATATAACCCTGAACCACCAACCAATATTGCTATTTTTTTAATTTTTTCAACATCATCTATAACTTTATCTAATTCTTTCAGCCAATCTGCTATTGAATAATTTATATGAGAATTGACATACCCATATAAGAAATGAGGAACTTGGCGCATATCTTCTTCTGATGGTCTTGCAGACAATAATTGTAGATCTTCATAAACTTGAACAGAATCAGCATTAATCAATACACCATCAATTTGTTTTGCCAATTTTATTGCTAGCATTGATTTACCTACACAAGTAGGACCCGCAACAATAATTATATCTTTTTTATAGTCATACTGATTTTCAGCAAGATCAAAAGATGTTTCAATATTAAATAGACTGGACATAATTATAACAATAATATAATTAAATTTTAATGAAAGACTACTTATTAATATCAAATACAACAGAAAACATAATCAATGATTTTTGCTTAGGTTTAGTTTCATCACACATTGAAAAATCTACAAATGAAAAAATTTCCTATAGAGAATTAAGCCCGAGAAAAGCATATGAATGGAAACTGACTTCAAACAAATATGACTTAAAACTTAAAAACATTATGTCTGATTTTCAAATTAATTATGGAATTGATTGTAATTTTATAGAAACAACTGAAATGAGAAAGAAAAAATTACTTATAGCTGATATGGATAGTACAATAATTAGAGAAGAAAGCTTGGATGAACTCGCAAAACAGATTGGTAAAGAAAAAGAAGTTAGTTTTATTACAAATGAAGCTATGAACGGAAGAATAGAATTCAAAAAAGCTCTCATAGATAGGGTTGCTATTTTAAAAGGAAAATCGACAGATATTTTAGAAACTTTAAAAAAAAATATAAATATTAATGATGGAGCAAGAGAATTAGTTAAAACAATGAATATGAACGGCTCAATAACTGTTCTTGTTTCTGGAGGCTTTACTTTTTTAACTGAATATTTACAAGAATTATTGGGTTTTAAATATGCTCATGCTAATACACTTCAAATCATTCGAAATGAATGTCAGAAATTCATATTAACTGGAAAAGTTGAGGGATCAATTTTAGACAAAAAGGCCAAACTTAATTACTTAAATCAATACATTAAAAAGTATAATCTTAATCAAAAAGACTCAATATGTGTAGGAGACGGAGCTAATGATATTGAAATGATACAACATGCTGGCATAGGAGTATCATTCTATGGAAAATTAGCCCTAAAAAAAGTAGCAGATATAAGTTTTAATAAAACAAATTTATTAGGTTTGTTATATGCACAAGGATACACTGACAAAGATATAATTAGACCATAAAATATCTTATTTTAATTCTAATGCAACAAATCTAGTGCCATTTTCTACCTTTACTAAAAGTAATAAGGCTTTTCTTTTTTGTTTAACTGCATTTTTTATTGCCTCATCAATAACATTTAAAGAATTCACTTCTATCTGACCAACTCTTATTATAACCATACCTGGGTTTAATCCTGCTTGTTGAGCTGAGCTATCATCTTTGACTGATGTAATAACAACCCCATTATCAATGTTTTTAAGCTTAAATTTAGTTTTGTTTTGATCAGATAATTCTTCTGCAGTAAACCCAAGTTTATCGTATTGTTTTGCTTTAGCATTCTTTTTAGAAGTCTTACCTATCAAATTTTCTTTTTCTGCTAATTCAAGCTCACCTAATGTAACATTTAAAGTAATTTCTTTTCCATTTCTTAAGATAACAATCGGAACTGACTTACCCACAGGAGTTCCCGCAACAACTTTTGGCAGTTCTTTCATATTTTTGATATCAATGTCATTAAATTTAATGATAACATCACCAGTTTTAACACCAGCTGTTTGAGCTGGACCACCCTCAGTTGCAGAAGAAACCAAAGCGCCTTTCGCGTTTTTCATACCTAAACTTTCAGCAATTTCCTCAGAAATTTCTTGAATTAACACACCCAGCCAACCCCTTTTTGTTCTACCGTATTGTTTGAGTTGATCAGTAACCTGTTTAGCTAAATTTGATGATACTGCAAAACCTATACCCACTGAACCACCAGATTGTGAAAAAATAGCGGTATTAATCCCTACTACATTCCCTTTCATGTCAAATAAAGGTCCGCCAGAATTACCTCTATTAATTGAAGCATCAGTTTGAATATAATCATCATACGAACCAGATAGATTCCTTCCTCTAGCAGAAACTATTCCAGCGGTCACTGTTCCTCCAAAACCAAATGGGTTTCCAATTGCCATAACCCAATCACCTACACGAAGCTTGTTAGAATCTCCGAACTTAACGGCTTTGAGTTTTGTTTTTTTAGGATCAATTTTTAGAAGAGCAACGTCTGTCTTAGGATCTTTTCCAACAACAGTAGCTTCAAATGATTTATCATCAAATAAAATAACCATTATTTTTTCAGCATTATCAATAACATGATTGTTGGTAATAATATAACCTGCTTCATCAATTATAAAACCAGAACCTAAAGACTGAGCTCTTCTTTTTTTATTGCCCGGTTTATCAAATTGTTTAAAAAAATCTTCAAAAGGCGAACCAGGGGGAAAAGATGGCATTTCTCTAGATTTTTGCTCAATAACAGTAGTTGTTGAGATGTTAACTACAGAAGGACTTAATTTTTCAGCAAGATCAGCAAAGCTATCTGGTGCACCTTTTGCGTTTGCAATATTAACTGAAAACAATAAAATAAAAAAATTTGAAATTAGTATATAACTATAATTATTTAAAATTTTGGACATATAAGACATCAATTCACCATATTATTAAATTTATTTTTAATTTATGCACAAAAAAGGCACCTTTAAGGCTAAATTTTGAAATTGTTTTGTTATTTTATTAAAAGTAAATTTAATTACTTTTTTCCATCCTGTTTACCAAAAAAACTAAAAAAGTCACTGTCAGGACTCAATAACATTGTGGTACCATCATCCGCAAAGGTATTTTCATAAGCAAGCATAGATCTATAAAATTTAAAAAATTTTTCATCTTGTCCAAATGCATCAGAATAAATTTTTATAGCTTGTGCATCACCATTACCTCTAAGCGCTTCTGCTTTCCTTTTACTCTCAGCAACAAGCACAACTTTTTGTTTTTCAGCATCAGCTCTAATCTTTTGGGCTTCTTCTGCACCCTCAGCTCTAAATTCTTTAGCTTCTTGCTCTCTTTCTGTTTTCATTCTGTTAAATATATTTTGACTAGTTGCTTCTGGATAATCTGCTCTTCGTATACGAACATCAACTATTTCCATACCTAATTTTTTAATTGTAGAATTTACTTCATCTCCAATATCTTCTACAATTTTTGTTCTAGCATCAGACAATATAGCTGTAAGTTCGAATTTACCAAACACCCTTCTAACTGATGAGTCAATAATCGATTCTAGACGTTGACGAGCACCAAATTCATTTCTTACTGTTTGATAAAATAGAAGTGGATCTGTTATTCTAAATCTCGAATATGTATCAACCTCAAGTCTTTTTTGGTCAGCTAATATAACTTCTTCTGAATCTTGAGAAACTAAAGAAAGAACTCTTTTTTCAAAGTAGGTCACCTCTTGAATGAATGGTATTTTGAAGTTTAAACCCGGTTTATTAACAAGTCTTTTTGGTTCACCAAATTGAAGGACTAAAGCTTGTTGAGTTTGATCTACGGTAAAAAAAGAGCTTAAAACACCAAACAAAACGGCGAAAAAAGCTAAACCCGATATTATTCTAGAAGAAGACATTATTAATTACCTTTTTGTTTCAATTGATCTAACGGCAGGTATGGAACAACACCAGACGTACTTGCTGAATTATCCATTATGATTTTTTTAACCCTAGAAAAGACTTTTTCCATTGTTTCTAAATATATTCTTGATTCTGTTACTTCAGGGTTAAGTTTGTAGCTTTTATAAATAGAGTTGAATCTATCAGCATCACCTTTAGCCCTATTAACCACCTCGCTAGCATATGCTTCTGCTTCTGATATAAGTTGGGCTGCCTCACCTCTAGCTCTTGGCACTATATCATTTCTAAATGCCTCAGCCTCATTGATAAGTGTGTCTCTGTCTTGTCTTGCTCTTTGAACGTCATTAAACGCATCAATTACTTCAGAGGGAGGGTTTACAGAAAGTAATTGAACGTCCCTAATTTCAACACCTGCTTCATATTCATTTAATAGCTCCTGGAGCATATTTTTAGCTTTCAATTGTATGTCTTGACGTCCACCTGTAAGAGCAGTTTGTATTTTTGTCTGACCTATAATATCTCTCATAACGGATTGCGCTGCAACTTTAACAGTTTCGGGTGGGTCTTGAATATTAAATAAATAAGCCCCAGCATCGGCAATCTTCCAAAATACAATAAAATCAATATCTATGTTATTTTCATCACCTGTGATCATTTTAGACTCATCTGGAACATCTCTTCTACTAGTTGCTGCACCTCCAAAAGACCTATAACCTATTTCAATTCTATTATCTCTTGTAACATCTGGTGTAAGCACTTTTTCTATTGGAGTTGGTAGATGATAATGCAAACCAGGAGGTGTTGTTCTTACCCACTCTCCAAATCTCATGACCACTCCTTGCTGTTGTGGATTGACCCTGTAAATTCCTGTCATAAGCCATATTGCTAGCACTACAAATAATAAAATAGTAAAACCTTTTCCTCCGCCAAAACCCGTGGGCATCATCTTTTTTAATTTATCTCTACTCTCTTTAAGCATTTGATCAACATCTGGAGGAGTTCCATTAGAATTTGGTCTTTTGCCCCATGGGTTTTGATTGTTACCTCCCCCCCAAGGTCCTGAACCATTATCATTGATGTTATTAATTATCATTTAAGACTCCAGTTGATTTTCATAATTTAAGGCTATAGTAGATATTTATTTTAGATTGTATATGATATTTGCACTATGAATGTAAATTTCAACCTTTACTTAAAATTATTTATAGGCGCATGATATGAATAATACAAAATTAGACGAGATTATTGCAATTTTGAAGTCTATCATCCTTCAAAACCAATCTAGTAATATTTATGAAAGTAAAATGGTAAATGGTTTAAAATATGAAAATAATATTATTTCATTCACCCTTGAACTACTACCTGAACAACTAAAGCAAGCAGAAACAATTAAAAATTTTATTCAAGAAAAATTATATGCTGTTAATGATGTTGAAAAAGTAGAAATCATATTAACATCACATAAATCAAAAAAAAATACTAACACAAATGAACCATTGAAACCTGCAAAACATATTATTGCAATAGCTAGTGGAAAAGGAGGAGTAGGCAAATCAACAACAGCCATTAATTTAGCTCTGTCATTATTAAAGTTAAATTATGATGTAGGAATTTTAGATGCTGATATTTATGGTCCTAGTCTTCCAAAATTAACTGGCATTATTAACAAGCCTCAAAGTAATGGGAAAAAAATAATTCCACATAATGCGTTTGGCTTACAAGTAATGTCAATTGGATACTTAGTTCCAGAAGATGCAGCTACGATTTGGAGAGGGCCTATGGTTATGAGTGCTATTGAACAATTACTCAGAGATGTAAATTGGTCCAATCTAGATTTTTTAATAATTGACATGCCACCTGGAACTGGAGATGCACAATTAACATTATCTCAAAGAGTTCAACTTGCTGGTGCTATTATTGTTTCAACTCCTCAAGACTTATCTCTTATAGATGCAAGAAAAGGACTAAACATGTTTAAAAAGGTTAATGTACCCATTTTAGGAATTATTGAAAACATGAGTTATTTTGAATGCAATAATTGCAATACAAAACATGAAATTTTTGGTCATGGAGGAGCAAAAGCAGAAGCTGAAAAATTAGGGGTAACATTTTTGAATGCAATTCCTTTAGACATCTCTTTGAGAACAACATCCGATGAAGGCACTCCAATTGTTCATAAAGAGCCAAATAATTCTATTTCAAAGAAATATATGGAAATAGGTTCTAAAATATTGAATAAAATTGAAAAAGATGTAAAAAAAGCGCCTCAAATCATTAATTGATTCAAAGTATTCTTTTGTAATGCCAGTAGCTATATTCTGGAGAATCATTTGTTGCTAAATGATGTTCAAGTTTGGTTTTTTCCCAATCGCTTTCATTTAATTTAGGGAATTTAATACCAGTTTTTATATCAGACTTGACTTTTGTCATTTCTATATTGTCACAATATTCTAAACCTATTTTATATATTTCTGCTCCACCAAATAAAAATATTTTTTTTTGAGTTATATTTTGTTTTGTTTCCATATTGAGATCGATCCACTCATCTGCTTTAAAAATTGCATCTCCAAATGAATTAACTACTATTGCTCCGGCAGCATTCCAAGAAACAGAATTGGTTAATACAATATTTGCTCTACCTGGCAATGGCCTTCCAATTGAATCCCAAGTTTTTCTACCCATTATTAGAGGGCTACCCATTGTAATTTTTTTTAGTCTTTTAAGATCCCCAGGTAAATTCCAGAGTAAATTTTTTCCATCACCTATTATTCTATTCTCATTCATAGCAACAATACAAAATATTGGATTTTTTAAGTTTTCTTTTGTTATCATTCAAATTGATACTTTTGCTGGAATATTCGGATAAGGGTCATAATCAGTAATGTCAAAATCTTCAAATTTAAAATTGTTTATATTCGAATATTTTTTAGAAATTTTTAATTTTGGTAAATTTTTAGTTGATCTGGTCAATTGTAATTTAGCTTGTTCAAAATGGTTCTTATATAAATGCGCATCACCTAATGTATGAACGAAATCACCAACCGACAAACCAGTAACGTTAGCTATCATGTGTGTCAATATTGAATAAGATGCAATATTAAAAGGTACTCCAAGAAAAATATCTGCACTTCTTTGATATAATTGGCAAGACAACTTTTCATTAGCAACATAAAATTGAAACAAACAATGACATGGTGGAAGAGCCATACTTCCTATATCTGACGGATTCCATGCCGAAACTATCAATCTTCTGGAGTTAGGATTATGTTTTATTTCATTGATAATATCATTTAATTGATCAAGTTTTCTTCCATCTGGTGTGTCCCATCTTCTCCATTGCTTTCCATAAACAGGTCCAAGGTCACCATTTTCATCTGCCCACTCATCCCATATAGACACTTTATTTTCTCTTAAATAAGATATGTTGGTATCACCTTTAATAAACCATAACAACTCATGAATGATTGACTTTAAATGAAGTCTCTTAGTAGTTAACAATGGAAGTCCTTGATTTAAATCAAATCTCATCTGCCATCCAAAAACTGACTTTGTTCCCGTACCAGTTCTATCATCTTTAACATCGCCATTTTGTAAAACATGATTTAGTAAATTTAAATATTGCTTCATAAAAAAATCTCATCTTAAAAAAACTTTTTAGTAAACATTATGTGCTCTTTAATTAAAAAAATAAATACTGTATAGTAAAAAAGTCATTTTGGTGACTATAGTGATAAACATTTTTTAGAATAAGCTTAGCGGACCCGGGGGCGGTACCCGGCACCTCCACCATTATAGTTGGGGGTGAAATAGGATCGACGCAAGTAGTAAAAATTAAACTTTCACTCGGCATTGTACCACCGTTATCGGACTATTTTAATAGTTGCAAACGACAACTATGCTCCGGTAGCTGCAGCAGCGTAAGCAGCCAAAGCGACCGAAAACTAGTCCTGTTCTATAGCTAGAACTGGCGGGGTTATTGTTTACCTGGCAACAGAAAAACTTTGGTGGCGAGAAGTTTCTTCTCGCCATCTTTAAAATTTTATTTGAAAATATAATGTTTAGAAATGTAGACTATTCTTGAAAGGTTTGTAAGGTATAAAAAGTGACAAATAATAGTGATAATAACGGGGCTAATTCTCAAGGTTTTGACTATGATTTTTTAGTTGAGGAAAGTCTCAAAAATGTTGTAAAAAAAGTTTTAAAAATTACTTCTGAAACTGGTCTAGTTGGAAACAGTCATTTTTTTATCACATTTAACGGAGATGATCCTGATGTAAAAGTACCATCAGAACTAAAAAATTTTGATAACTCTGATATAAAAATAATCATTCAACATCAATTTTGGAATTTAAAAACGACTGATGATTATTTTGAAGTAACTTTATCTTTTAGTGGAGAAAAAAAGAAAATTTTTGTTCCATTTAAATCAATTACTTCTTTTACTGACCCATCAGTTGGTTTTGGGCTTCAATTCAAAATCGAAGATAATTTTAAAGAAACTGACCCAAATACTAGTTTTAATAAAAATCTTGAAAAAGCTAAGACAAGCCCTTTAGATAACACAAAGGTAAAATCTGGAGAAATAGTTTCCCTTGATGAATTTAGAGATAAGAAATAGGATTATTAGTTGGAGATTATTTTGAACGACTTTAATTATTCACCAATTTTCCCTATTTCAGTTGATGAAACTGAATACATAAAAATATCAAATTCATACGTTAAAATTTCTAAAATAAACAACAAAGAAATTTTGGTTGTCGATCCAAAGGCACTTACTCTTTTAGCACAAAGAGCTTTTAAAGATGTATCTCACCTTCTTAGAAAATCACATTTAAAACAGCTCAGAGACATTCTTGAAGATGAAGAAGCCTCTAGTAATGATAAATTTGTTGCTTTAACAATGTTAAAAAATGCAAATATATCTTCATCAGGAGTTCTTCCTATGTGTCAAGATACTGGCACAGCAATTATCATGGGTTATAAAGGCGAAAAAGTTTTTACTGACTCAGATGATAACAAATTTCTTTCCTTAGGAGTTTATAAAACTTATAAAGAAAATAACTTGCGTTTCTCTCAACTTGCACCAGTTTCTATGTTTGAAGAAAAAAATACTGCTAACAATTTACCAGCTGAAATCAGTATATTTGCTAATGAAGGTCAGGAATATAAATTTGCCTTTGTACAAAAAGGTGGAGGATCAGCTAATAAAAGTTTTTTATTCCAAGCAACACCCGCCACACTTAATCCTGAAAATTTAAAAAAATTTCTTTATGAGAAAATTATTTCTCTTGGTACTGCTGCTTGTCCGCCTTATCATTTATCTGTAGTGATTGGAGGTACTTCAGCTGAATTTAATTTAAAGACAGTTAAACTAGGATCTATGCGTTATCTAGATAATTTGCCTAAAGCTGGAAATTTAAAATCTGGTCATGCATATAGAGATTTAGAATGGGAAGAAATAATATTAGATCTTACAAGAGAAATGGGGGTAGGCGCACAATTTGGAGGAAAATATTTTTGTCATGATGTAAGAGTTATTAGGCTTCCAAGACATGGTGCATCTTTGCCAATTGGAATTGGAGTTTCTTGTTCAGCAGATAGACAAATTTTAGGCAAGATAAATAAAGATGGAATTTTTGTTGAAAAACTCGAAACAGAGCCAAGTAAATATCTACCCGATGTAAGTTTGGACGATATTTCTGAAGATGTAACAGAAATTGATCTAAATCAGCCAATGAAAAATATTTTAGAACAATTAAATGATTGTAAAATAAAAAAAAGAGTTAATCTTTCTGGTCCAATGATTGTTGCTAGAGATATAGCTCATGCAAAGTTACTTCAAAGATTGGATAAGAATGGTGAGCTACCTAATTATATAAAAGATCATCCAGTATATTATGCTGGCCCAGCTAAAACTCCCAAGGGCATGCCTTCTGGATCCTTTGGACCAACAACTGCTGGTAGAATGGATGCTTATGTTGATAAATTTCAAGAAAATGGTGGATCAATGGTTATGTTAGCAAAAGGAAACAGATCAAGGCAGGTAAAAGAAGCGTGCCGAAAACATGGAGGATTTTACCTTGGAACCATTGGAGGAACTGCAGCAAAAGTCGCACTAGATTGCATAAAAAAAATAGAGGTTTTAGAATATCCAGAACTTGGAATGGAGGCCATCTGGAAAATTGAAGTAAAAAACTTTCCTGCATTTGTAGTAATTGATAATAAAGGGAATGATTTTTTTGATATTTAATCAACCATCTGCTTCATTATTGAAAAAAGATCAGATTTTCCTTCAAAACCAATTCCAGTTATTTCTGGTAAAGTTACAAAGCTTTTTTCAACCTTAACGCCATCAGGAAATCCTCCATATGGTTGAAAAAGATCTGGATAACTTTCATTACCACCAAGTCCTAATCCTGCTGCAATTGCTAAGGACATTTGATGACCTCCGTGAGGAATACACCTTGAAACATCCCATTGATTTTCTTTGAGCATTTCAATAATTTTTAAATATTCAACTAACCCATAACTTAATGCACAATCAAATTGCAACCAATCTTTATCTTTTCTCATCCCAGCGTATCTAATAAGATTTCTTGCATCATGAACTGAGAACAAATTCTCACCAGTTGCTAATGGAGATATATAATGCTTAGATAATTCTTTATGAAGTTCAAAATCTAAAGGGTCACCAGGCTCTTCATACCAAAATAAATTGTAATTTGATAAAGCTTTACCATATTCAATCGCAGTTTTTAGATCAAACCTACCATTTGCATCAACAGCAAGTTGATCTTCAGGGCCTAATATTTTTAAAACAGCTTCAATACGTTTACAATCTTCCGATAGAGAAGCTCCTCCTATTTTCTTTTTGACTACAGTATAACCAAGATCTAGATATTTTTTTATTTCGTCAGTTAAACCATTTATTCCTTGATTTGGCCAATAATACCCACCAGCGGCATAAACAAAAACTTTTCGATTTGGTTCACCATTACCGTATCTTTCAGCAAGCATTTGAAATAGTGGTTTTTCTTCGATTTTAGAAACAAGATCCCATATCGCCATGTCAATAGTACCTACTGCCACCGATCTTTCCCCATGACCTCCAGGCTTTTCATTTTTCATCATGACATTCCACATCTTTGTGGGGTCGAAATTTGTACCTTCATCATTTAAAATTTCTTTTATATGTGCTTCCAATAGCCTTGGTGCAAACCTTTCTCTAATGAGATGACCCTGTCCATACCTTCCGTTGGAATTAAATCCGTAACCAATTAAGGGCTTACCATTTTTGATAACATTAGAACAAACAGCAACAACACTTATGGTCATTTTTGAAAAATCAATATATGCGTTCTTAATATTGGAACTTATGGATTTGGTTTCTTCAATTATATTAGTTATCTTCATTATATTATTCCTATATAAGAAAATACATATTAAGGATAAACTAAAATGATTTATTAGTTTTTAACTAGTTGGCAGTTAACCCTGACGAGCTTTATATCTAGGATTTCTCTTATTTATAACGTATAGACGACCTCTACGTTTTACAATTTGAGAATTTCTATCTCTAACTTTAAGAGTTTTTAAAGAACTTACTACTTTCATGGTAACCCTATTAATTGATTAATTGATTTGATATAATAACAATCCATTTTGGTCAAGATCTAAAATAACTTTAGTAAATTTATTTGAATTTTACTCCACAGCCACCCAAACCACAATAACCATTTGGATTTTTATAAAGGTATTGTTGATGATAAATTTCAGCAAAATAAAAATCTATATTATTTTTAATTTCAGTCGTGATTTCACTAAATCCTGCTGAATGAAGTAAAGATTGAAATTCTGTTTTAGAAGTCTTCACATCATTTAGGTTTTCAGAATTATTTACAAAAATTGCCGATCTATATTGAGTGCCAATATCATTACCTTGCCTCATACCTTGAGTAGGATCATGACCTTCCCAAAATTCAATTAAAATTGTTTTTAAATTTAATTTTTTCGGATTATATACCACTCTAACAACCTCTGTATGCCCCGTTAAACCACTACAGACTTCATCATAGGTTGGATTTTTAGTATAACCACCAGCATACCCAACTGATGTATGATAAACCCCATCAAGTTGCCAAAAAATTTTTTCAGCACCCCAAAAACATCCCATTCCAAGAATGATTATTTCAAAATCATTTGGAATTTCCATTAGATTACGACCATTAATCTCGTGAAACAACTCATTTTCAATAGGATCATTTCTCCCTACCAAAGCATCTGATTTATCGACGAGGTTATTTTTTTTAAAAAAAAACATTAGAAAATAGTTACATAAAAGATTTAAATTTTAAAATTAATAAAAGCATAACTTGACCAACCGTAAATAGCATTATAATCAAATCATTTTAAAATTAAAGGCCAAAAATATGGATGATGATATTTATGGAATCAAAAAATGGGGTGATGATATACTTGAGGTCCTTGATAATGGCAATATAGGACTTAAAAATCCATTTTATCCATCTAATCCTTCTATCGACCTAATTAAAATTATAGAAAGTCTTAATGAAAGAGGTATTAGCTGCCCAGTACTCTTAAGAATTACAGATTACTTAGCATTTAGAATAAAACAAATTAATGAGTCTTTTTTTAAAGCAATAAAAGAAGTTAGATATAAAGGTTATTATAAGGGTGTTTTCCCAGTAAAAGTTAATCAACAGGCACAAGTAATTGACAGGATAGTTGATTTTGGAAAAAAATTTGATTTTGGTTTAGAAGTTGGTTCTAAACCTGAATTATTAATAGCTTTAGCACACGATCTCTCTAGTGAATCTACCATTATATGTAATGGAATTAAGGATAAAGAGTTTATTAATTTAGCTATCTTATCACTGAAAATTGGTTTTAAAACTATTTTAGTCTTAGAAAGTCCACGTGAACTTGATCTAATCACTGAAGTTTCTGAAGAACTAAATGTAAGACCGTTACTTGGAATAAGAGTAAAATTAACAAATAAAGTTAGTGGTAATTGGTCACAATCAAGTGGAGACCGAAGTGCATTTGGAATGTCTGTTGAACAAGTTATGAAAGTTATCTCAAAATTAAAAGTTAATAATTATCTTGATTGCTTGATTCTCCAACATTCACATCTTGGAAGCCAAATTCCTGATATTATTGAAATTAGAAAAGCAACACAAGAGGCTTGTAGATTTTACTCAGAAATGTGCAAACAAGGTGCACCACTAGAATATTTAGATCTTGGAGGTGGCTTAGGAGTTGATTATACAGGAGAACAAAAATCTTCTCTTAACTCAATAAATTATTCACTAGATGAATACTGTATAAATATTGTTGAAACTGTTAAATATGAATTAGATCAATCAAACATAGATCATCCTATAATTGTTACTGAATCTGGAAGGGCATGCATTGCATCAAGTTCAATGCTAATTTTTAATATTTTAGAGACAACAAACTTTGATAGTAAAATAAAACAGAAAATTAATTCAAAAGACCATCCTTTGTTGAAAAATATGATCCAAATTCCCGAATATTTAAATTTAGAAAGAGCCCAAGAATGTTTGAACGATTTAAATTATTATAGAGAAGAAATAAGAGCTCTTTTTAGAAGTGGTCAAATAGATTTAGCAAATATGGCAAAGACTGAAGAGACTTACTTATACATCATAAATAAAATTAAAACATTACTCTCTACAACACCGGACATAACTGAAGAACTTCAAGATGCAATTGATAATATGGCAGATATATATCATGGGAATTTTTCTTTATTTCAAAGTCTACCAGATGTTTGGGCTATTGATCAAATTCATCCTATTGCACCTCTTCAAAAACATAATAAGCAACCAAACAGAAGAGTTATTTTAAATGATATCACTTGCGATAGTGATGGTATAATTAACAAATTTGTACTGAAAGATGGTGTCTCAAACACATTACCTTTGCATGACATTAGTGATGATGAGGACTACTTTTTAGGAGTATTTTATATTGGTGCCTATCAAGAAACGTTGGGTGATCTTCATAATTTATTTGGCGATACAAATGTTGCTACAATAAAATTACAAGAAGATGGGGGGTTTGAATTATTACATGAGCAAGAAGGTGATACTATTTCAGAAGTTTTAACTTATGTTGAATATGAACCTAAGAATATAATAAATAGGTTCAAACATATAGTAGAGGATGCAGTAAGAAGTAGAGACTTATCACTTTCAGAGAGAAAAAAAATAACCCAATCATTCAAGGATTCGATTTCTGGTTATACTTATTTTGAAAAATAACTAATTCGGAAATTTATGGGAGTTTGAAATGGACAATATTTTAGTTATTGGTGCAGGTGGTGTCAGCCATGTAACTGTTCACAAAATGGCACAAAATCCTAATTATTTTAAAAATATAATTTTAGCAAGTAGATCTATCGAAAAATGTTTCCAAATTAAAAAAAGTGTTAAAGATAAGTATAATATTAACATTACAGTAGCAGAGCTAGATGCAGATAATATTTACGAAACTGTATCATTAATTAAAAAATTTAACCCATTCTTAGTTGTAAACCTAGCTCTTCCCTATCAAGATCTTAATATAATGGATGCTTGTTTGTTAACTAATACACATTATTTAGATACTGCCAATTATGAACCTAGGAACGAAGCAAAGTTTGAATACAAATGGCAATGGGATTATGATAAAAAATTTAAAGAAAAGGGTCTTATGGCTCTTTTAGGATCAGGTTTTGATCCAGGTGTTACAAATGTATTTACAGCTTTTACTAAAAAACATCATTTGGATAGTATTGATTTTTTAGATATTCTTGACTGCAATGATGGCGATCATGGACATCCATTTGCTACTAATTTTAACCCTGAAATTAATATCAGAGAAGTTACATCTGATTCTAAGCATTGGGAAGATAATCAATGGAAGATTGGACCAGCTCTTAAGAAAAAAGTCTCTTTTAAATTTCCTGAAATTGGAAATAAAAATATGTATTTAATGTATCATGAAGAATTGGAGAGTTTAATAAAACATTATCCTGAGATTAAAAGAGCAAGATTTTGGATGACATTCGGTGATAACTATTTAAAATATTTAGATGTTCTCCAAAATATAGGTATGACATCTATCGAACCAATCAATTATAATGGAACAGAAATTATACCATTACAATTTTTAAAAAGTGTTTTACCAGATCCTGGCAGTCTTGGAGAAAGAACAAACGGTAAGACTTGTATAGGCACAATAGTCACTGGTAAAAAAAATAATTTAGAAAAAACATATTACACATATAATATCTGCAATCATGAAGATTGTTTTAAAGAGGTGGGTAGCCAAGCAATTTCATACACTACTGGGGTACCCGCAATGATAGGATCGTTGCTTATGTTAAAAAAAAGTTGGTTTAAACCAGGGGTTTGGAACATGGAGCAATTTGATCCAGATCCATTTATGGAACTTCTCAATAAGCATGGTTTACCTACGAAAACCATACAGCTAGAAAACAAAGTAAATTTCTAGTGGATAAAGTTTTTCAAACTATGGGAGGAGACCCAAGAAATTTTAATAAACTAGATTTATATAAATTACCAAGTCCTTGCTTTGTAATAGATAAAAGGGCATTGATTGATAATTTGTTGACATTAAATCACCTAAAATCACAAACAGGTGTTAAAATTTTAGTTGCTTTAAAGGCTTTTTCTACCCCCTATTTTGGTTCTTTAATATCTGAATATTTAGATGGATGTTGTAGTTCTGGTTTATATGAAACAAAATTAGCTAAAAAATTTTTTAAAGGAGAAATTAGTACTTTTTCTCCAGCATATAAAAAAGACGACATTAGAGAAATTGTTAACTTGTCAGATCATATCGTTTTTAATTCCTCAAACCAGTTGAATTATTTTTATAATATAGCAATAAAATTTAAGAATGAAATTGGTTTAAGAATTAATCCACTTTATTCTGAAATAAATAATGACAAATATAATGCTGCTAGTATCAATTCTAGATTAGGAATGCATTTAAATGATTTGAATAATATTGATATAAACAAATTAAATGGTATTCATTTTCATACCCTATGTGAACAAAATTTCACTCCTCTGGAAAATACTTGGAATAAAATTAAAAATGATATTGTTCCACTATGTAAAAAATTAAATTGGCTTAATCTTGGTGGAGGTCACCATATTACCAGAAATGATTATGAAATTGACAAATTAAAAACCTTCCTAAAACAAATTGCAGATGTAACTAGCTGTCAAATTTATATTGAACCAGGAGAAGCTGTAGTATTAGATTCATGTATTTTAGTTGGAGAAATTATAGATACTTTTAAACCTAGCAATGAACTCTCACCAAATATTGCAGTTACAGATATTAGTGCAGTATCTCACATTCCTGATGTAATTGAGGCACCATATAGGCCAGCATTGCTAAATGAACCTAAGGACGGATACAAAATTATGCTTGGAGGACCTAGCTGTTTAGCAGGAGATGTCATTGGAAAGTATAATTTTAAGTCTATACCTAAAGTTGGAGATAGAATAGCTTTATTAGATCAAGGACATTATACAATGGTAAAAACTAGTTTTTTCAATGGAGTAAAAATACCATCTGTAGCAATTTGGGATAGCGATAATGATAACTTGGAAGTAATCAAAAGATTTACTTATGAAGATTTTGAAAATAGATTATCTTAATTTTAGGTAAAGAGATGAAAAATACAAAGAAAAATTTTTTAAACTCAGAACTTTCTGTGGAGGAAAAAAGTAAAGAAAAAGCAAAATTTCATATCCTCCCAATACCTCTAGAAAAAACAGTCTCTTGTGGCAAAGGCACATCAAAAGGCCCTGATGCTATACTAGAGGCGAGCAACGAATTGGAGAGATTTACTGGTAAAAGTGAGCCTTGCCAAAGTGGCATTTTTACTCATCCTTTTTTAAATTGTAATATTCCAATAGAAAATGTGATGCTAAATATAGAAAATACTACAAAAGAAATTTGCAAACAAAACAAAATACCAGTAACCCTTGGCGGTGAGCACAGTATTACTTTTGGTGCTGTAAATGGTGTTTTTAAAGGATTAAATTTCTCAAAATTTGAAGAAATTGGGATTATACAAATTGATGCTCATGCTGATTTAAGAAAGAATTATGAAAATCAAATGTATTCACACGCAAGTGTTATGTATCTTTTGAGCAAATCAAAATATAAATTAGCACAATTTGGTGTAAGAGCATTAAGCAAAGAAGAAGCGGAAAATAGAAAAATTTTTGAAATATCATATTTTGACGTTGAGGAAATTAGAAATAAAAAAGATCTAAAATTACCTAAAAACTTTCCATATAACATATATATTTCATTTGACGTAGATGGATTAGATCCGTCAATAATGCCTGCTACGGGTACGCCAGTACCTGATGGTCTAGGATTTAATGAAAGTCTACAATTAATAAAAAGCTTAATTAAAGGTAGAAAAGTACTTGGATTTGATGTTGTTGAATTTTCTCCAATTGAGAATTTTTTTGCATATGACTTTACAGTAGCGACTTTGGTCTACAAGATGATGGAACTAATAAATTTAAATGATTAAAGACTGATGTTTTGTATCCATTTTTCAGCATCAAGTGCGGCCATACAACCCATACCTGCAGCGGTTACTGCTTGTCTATAAACTTTGTCAACACAATCACCTGCAGCAAAAACACCATCTATATTAGTAATTGTTGTACCTGGTTTTTGAGCTATTATATAGCCCTCATTATCCATTTCAAGCACATCTTTAAAAGGCTTTGTTGATGGGCTATGACCAATTGCTATAAAAACACCTTCAACTTTAATCACTTCTGTTTTATTTTTTTTAGTCGAGGTTAATTTTAGAGAACTAACCCCATTTTCATCTCCCAAAATCTCATCAACTACATTATTCCAAATTATGTTTATATTTTTTTTTGAAAACAGCCTATCTTGTAAAATTTTTTCTGATCTAAGTTTGTCGCGTCTATGAATTAAGAATACCTTAGAGCAAATATTTGATAAATATAAAGCTTCTTCAACTGCAGTATTTCCTCCACCAACTACTGCAACTTCCTTATTTCTGTAAAAAAAACCATCACAAGTAGCACATGCAGACACGCCCTTACCATTAAATTTATTTTCACTTTCTAGACCTAACCATTTAGCCTGTGCACCAGTAGCTATAATTATTGAATCTGCTGTAATAGATTTTGCTGAGTCTAGAACTATTGTCTTTTCATTTTTTTTAAAATCAACTTGAATTACAACATCATTTATAATACGAGCACCAACATTTATAGCCTGTGTTCTCATTTGATCCATCATCCAAGGACCTTGAACAACATCAGCATATCCAGGATAATTTTCAACATCTGTAGTTATTGTCAATTGTCCACCTGGTTGAATGCCTTCTATTACTAAGGGGCTTAGATTTGCTCTAGCAGCATAGATTGCTGCTGTTAATCCTGCAGCTCCTGAACCAATAATTATCACTTTTTCTTTTTGAATTTTCATACTTAAATTCTCTGTCCTCTAAATACAATTGTTCTATTATTGTTTAAAAAAACCCTTCTTTCAGAGTGAGCTTTTATAGCTCTATACAAAACCCGTGATTCAATATCTCTTCCCATTAAGACTAAATCATTAGGCATCATTTCGTGGTTAACCTCTTGTGTATCTTGTTCTATTATAGGACCATCATCAAGATCTTTTGTAACATAATGAGCAGTTGCACCAATGACTTTAACCCCTCTATCAAATGCTTGATGATAAGGTTTAGCTCCTTTAAAACTTGGCAAAAAACTATGGTGTATATTTATAATTTTTCCTTCAAATTCATTTGTGAACTTTTCTGATAGTACTTGCATGTAACGAGCTAATACTATCAACTCAACATTATTTTTATAAATAATTTCTTTTATTTTTTCTTCTTGAGCTAATTTATTTGATTTTTCAATTGGTAGATAATGAAAAGGAATATTTGAGAAATTTGCAATTTCTTCTGCTATTTTATGATTTGATACAACAGCTTTAATTTTCAAATTTAATGAATTATTCCTAACTCTAAACAAAATATCATTTAAACAATGGTCAAATCTAGAAACAAGCATAATTGTTTTCATAGGACATTCAATTTCAGATAAGAAAAAATTGGCTTTTAAAATCTTTGCTAAATTTTCTAAATTATTTTTTAAAGTTGGCAACGTATTATCATTAAGTAATGTAAAACTTTGTCTGATAAAAAAATTACCATTTTTTTGATCTGTAAATTGTTTAGACTCAACTATATTACAATTGCACTCAGCTAGTATAGAAGAAATTTTTGCAACAATCCCTATCTGGTCTTTACAAGATAATTTTAATATATGAGTTTCTATTTTATTATTCATGAATACTTAATACATTTTTTAATATTTAGAAACAATACGAGATTTAATTATTTAAAAATTTATTTGAAACTTCATAAAACTCTAATGGGTTTTCTATATGTAAAAAGTGATCTGCATTCTTAATCTTGTAAAATAAAATATTAGAAAAAAACTTTTTAAATATTTTGAAATGCGCCTCTTTAACATATTCGCTATTTCCTCCATAAATACAGAGTACCTCTTTATCAAATTTATTTATTTTTTTTATGGTGGGAAACTTTCTTAAATTATTCAGAGATTTCTTAATAGAAATTAGATTAATTGACCATTTATATTCACCATCAATTAATTCAAGATTTTGTAATAAAAAAGATCTTAAAAACTTTTGATCAATATATTTAGACAAAACTTCATCAGCTTCTTTCCTATTTCTAATCAAATTTAAATTGATATTTAAAAGAGAATTTATTATTTGGTTTTCATTATTATCATAATCAACTGGTGCTATATCAGCTATTATAACTTTATTAACATATTTTGGTTCTAACAAGGCTAATACCATTGCTAATTTACCACCCATTGAATGACCTAATAAATTAGTGTTTTCTACCCCAAGATAATTGAACAAACATATAATGTCATTCATCATTAATATATAGGAAATATCTTGTTCAAATTTGTTTCCACCGTGATTTCTTAGATCTACAGTCACAACTATCTGATTTTCTTTTTTAGTTAATTTTTTAGAAAAAGCTTGCCAATTTTTACCTCTTCCATAAAGACCATGAAAAATGAATAATGTTTGGAACATATCATTAGAAAAATAATCATTTTGTTTTTTAAATGTTATTTTTTCCCCATCTTTATAAATTTGAAAATTGATCATTAGAGTGATTTAAAAAATTATTAATATAAAACATTAAATTTATATCAGACCAGTCGTAAAACAACATATAAAAATAAAAATTTGGGAAAATTAAAATGGGCCAAGTAATCAGATTAAATTTTTCTTCATCTAAAAAAGAAGAAGATTTATTATATGAGAGGAAACTAATAAGAATCAGAGATGAAATTGAAGATTATCTTAGAAATGTATCCAATTCTGAGAGAGACGAACTAGCGATAGCTCTTGCTGCAGGAAGATATGCATCTATGAAACTTGCACAGTTAACAGGTAAAGAAAGTACTATAAAATTTATAAATGAATGTATACAAACAACATTAAAAGATAAAATTTTGTAATAATTAAGAAATTCTAGTTATGCTACCTGAAACTTCTGCTCCTAAATCAATAGATAAAGCATTTGTTTTTAAATTGCCTTCAACTTTTGCACTACTAGCCACATTTAGGGTATTTGCAGCAACCTCACCCTTAACTAAACCACCTAATGTAACTTTATCAGCAATCAAATTTCCATCAAAAATACTATTTGCCTCGAGAAGAACATCTTTTGCTCTTAGCTCACCTTTAAACCTCCCAGCAACAACTACTGATGAACCAGCCGAGTCTAAGTTCCCTTCCATTACTAGTTCTTCAGATATATACGTAATTTCACTCATAACAAATCCTCATAAAAATAAATTATTTTTCTTCTGTTTGATTTTCTTCTGCTTCATTAGTGTTTTCAGTTTCTTCAACTTTCTCGTTATCTGTTTCGTTCCAGTTGTGAACTACTCTACAATTCAAAGCGGCACCTCTATCCATTTGTAATGACTTGTAATGAACCTCACCACTAATTCTTGAAGTTTCAGTAAGCCAAACACTATCAGCTTGCATTTTACCTTCATATTCTCCTGCTATCACAACTAATTCCGAATCAACAGATCCAAGAAATTTACCAGTTGATCCAATGGTAACCTTTTCGGTTGTTAAATCAGCTTCAACATATCCATTTATTTCAATTGATTTTGCATTAGATATTTTTCCTGTAAATCTTGCACCAGAACCTAAAACTGCTTGCTTACTTGCCATCAAACCTCTCCATTAGTTTTTGTTTTTTCGTTTACCAATTTGAGCTTCAACTACTGCTCCTTCTTCAATTGATATATTCTCATAAAAAACTTCTCCAGTAATTTTTCCAGTAGATTTTACAGAAATTACATCACCTGAAACTTGACCATCACATTTTCCTGAAACTGTAACAACGTCTGCGTCAATATTTCCTTTTAACGTTCCAGAATCTTCTACAGATAGATTGTGACACTTAATATCCCCAACAACAGATCCTAACAATACTAAATCACCATCTGCTGAAATTTTACCTTTTATTTTCATATCACTTGAAATGACAGATTTTTCAGTTTCAGCACCGTTTGTTTTACCTAACATATTAGAAATCCTTTTCGTTATTAATTTGTATAATTTAGAGAATCAACTTACTACAACTCTGATTATGATACTATAAATATATTGCAAATAAAAATTTATTCAAAATTTATTTATTTGGTATGAATGATGCAATTAACTTGCCATAATAAGAATTGCAAAAAAAATTATTAGAGAAAAAATTATGGCTGAAGAGATTATTGATTTAAGAGATCGTATTGAACAAATGAGAATACAGATAGAAAATGAGGCTACAGAACAAATCTCTGAAGATTCTTCTATTAAGGTTCATCAAAAAACAACCAACTCAAACATATCAATGTCAATGGAAAATAAAAAAAGTATCCCGAATCAAAATTTTCGTATAGAAAATGATTCTAAATTTATAAATAAAAATTATGATAAAATAAGTGAAACTTTTCCTGCAGTAAGTTTGTCAGTAAAGAACCCAGTTTCTAGTAAAATTCTTATATTGCTAGTTGCTTTACAAATTTTATCTAACATTGGAATTTTGTATTTTTTATATATTGGCATGGAGTAATTAGTGGTAAATACCACAATAAATAAATTTGGTAAAAAACTTCCTCCAGTAAAAAGTGGTCAACGTTTTGGGGAAGAAATAAAGAAAGACAAAAAAGTAGGTTTGTTTTCTGAAAGACGTTTTTTAATATTTACCAAAAGAGGCCCAATTGAGATTGCTTTTAAGCCTGTTCATTATGCTAGCGTTCTTGTAACTACTGTAATTGGATTAACAAGCATAGTTTATTGGTCTGCTAAAGGAATTTATTCGGCAATAGACGTTGCTAAACAAAATGACATCATAACAGAAGCCTCAGCAAATATTAGCAATCCAATAGAAAATGACTCTGATACCGTTGTCAACATTAATGAAAAAGATCAATCAAACATTAATTTACCTATTCTTAAAAATTATTCTAATATTGAAAAAAATGATTCAATTACTTACGAACCTATTATCAATAAAGTTGATAATCAAAAAAATTATAACTTAGAGATTCCTTTAAATGAAGCTAATCAAAAAAAACTAACGGTTGAGACGAATAAAACTTATCATAAAAACAAAATAGTTAATAAATTAAGTTTAGATTTATACAATAAAACTAGAAGAAACCAAGATTTTCCTACAGATGTAATGATCCCTATGCAGAACGAAAGTAATATTTTTATTTCTGAAAAATCAACATCTCTAGAATTTAAAGAAAACTCTGTTCCACAACCTCCTAAACTTAATGCAAAGGCCAAAACGTTGCGTTTTCTTGCATCTGTTGACAATGAGTTAATGCAAATGGAAAATGTTTTTAAACTGATAAATGTAAATTTGAACGATAGTGACTTAGAAAGTTTAAAACCAATAAAAAGAAATTTGAACCCAATTGATCCAGAAAGCGATGATTTTTATAGGGGACTAAAAAAACGTATAAACTTACTTTCAATATATAAAGAAGCACTGCAAAATATTCCTTTAAAGCCGCCTATGGAACATTACTATGTATCTAGTCCATATGGCCCTAGAAAACATCCTGTTACCGGTAAGTATAGAATGCATCACGGTATTGACTTAGCTGGTACTTGGCAAGAGAATGTATCAGTATCAGCAGACGGAACAGTAGTATTTGCTGGGTATCATGAGTCTTTCGGAAAAGTTGTTAGAATTAGACATAATTATGGAATAATGACTACATATGGGCATCTTGCAAAAATTAATGTTAGAAGGGGCGATTTGGTCAATGAAGGCCAAGTAATTGGTAAAATGGGCCGAACTGGCAAGGTTAAAGGAGCACATCTACATTATGAAATATCAGTAAATGGAAAGTCTCAAAATCCTGCAATTTATATTAAAATTGGTAGAAATCTTTTAAGCAGAACAAGTTTGAAAAATTTTGCAAATAAAAATGTTAATTGATGGTTTTTGGCATATCTAATGCATAAATTTATCCTTCACAGGAGAAAAAAATGACTTTAGAGAAGATAAAAACATCAGTTAACAATAAAAAATATTTAGTTAATAATTTAAATGACTTTATTATTCATATCGATTACTTTGATCAAAAAGGGAAAAAAAAATATAAAAATAAAATCCCTTTAAAATATATTCTTAATGCAAAACCTATAAATACTCAAATTACAATTTAAGATTTGATTTATTGAATAATATATTAATATGAAACTATGCTTGTAATCTTGCTTGTCTTCTTCTTTGTGAACTAGACGGTATATTCAGCATATCTCTATATTTAGCCACTGTTCTTCGAGCAACATCCATACCCTCCCTGTTGAGAATGCCAGCTAATTTATCGTCACTTAGTGGTTTCCCTGATATTTCACTAGAAATTAATGTTTTTATAGTTTCTCTTACAGCTGATGCCGCATGAAATTCTGCGTTTTCCGAACCTGAAATTGATGCTGAAAAGAAATTTTTCAATGGCATAACTCCCCACTCCGTTAAAATTAATTTACTATTTGTAACTCTCGAAACTGTACTTTCATGCATTCCAATGGAATCAGAAATATCTTTGAGGATCATTGGTTTCATATGGCTAAATCCATGTCTAAAAAAACCAACCTGTTTTTTAACAATCTCAGCTGTTACTTTTAATATAGTTTTATTTCTTTGCTCAACTGCTTTTTTTAACCAACGTGCTTCACCAATTTTATCTAAAGTAAAACTATTTCCTTTTTCGTCCAAATTATAATTATTCACCTCTTGAATATAGCTTTCATCTAAATTAACACTTGGCAAAGTTGAATTGTTCAAATCAATACGCCATCCTTTTGCAGATCTTTTTACTATTATATCAGGTTGATCAATTAATGTATTGGCTTGATTGAATTGATCAGCAGGTTTTGGATTTAGTTTTTTTAATATTTTAATCATTTCAAAAAGTTTTTCTTCTGAAATTTTGCAAAGTTTACTTACTTGTTTAAACTTACCAGATGGTAATTTATCAAGATTTTCGAGAAGTATTTTAAATTCCTGATTAAATAAGTTTTTTTCAATTAACTGAATTTTCAAACATTCAGCCAAATTTTGTGAGAATATACCTATAGGCTCAAGACTTTTTAATTTTTTAAGAGTGTTCTCTACAACAGACATTTCTACACACAAATCTTTTGCTACCTCATTAGTTGATGTTATGAACCACCCACTAGGATGTAAATAGTCTATCATACCAATTGCAACATTTTTATTTTCAAATTTATTAAAATTGATATTTATTTGATTAATAATATAGTCTCGTAAAGATATTTCATATTTAAGTGTTTTTTCTATTACTTCTCCAGCAGAGATGTTGTTTCCTGATCTAATTGCTTCTTTATCATACAATTTTTTATTTTCCATTTTTGAATTAGACGAAATATGTGTGTCAAAAGTATTTTCAATATCAACTTTACTTTCTTTTTTTAATGGATCCAATGAACTTATCATATTGTCACATACATTTGGATTTGTGTTATCACTATTTAAATTTTTATTATTTGAGCTTTGATTGTTTTCTTTTAAGAAAGGATTTTCTAGTTGTGTCTTTTCTATAAAATCTGATAATTCAATATTTGTTAATTGCAATAATTTAATTGCTTGTTGTAATTGCGGTGTCATAATTAAAGACTGATTTTGCTTTATTTTTAATTGTTGTCCTAATTTCATTTCAACCTCCATTCTCGAT
>CACAAB010000011.1 GCA_902530325.1 uncultured SAR116 cluster alpha proteobacterium
GTGAAATCATATGTGAATATGCACTTGTTAAAAAAGGTTTAATGGGTAAAGGTAAAAAATTATGCGAAACATTCGACCATGGAAATTGTTCTACAAAAAGAAAAATTTTTAAAAAATATGTAAATCAAGTTTGTTCTAAATTTATAATTGAAACAAAAGTAGCTAAAGCAACTGATATAAGTGGTGCTATTAGCCTTGCGTCTCAGTTAGGAAATAGTCAAACCGATGAAACAAAATATATTGTAATTTTTTCTGACATGTTTGAGTTTAGAGACAAAAGAATTCCAGTTACTCAAGCTGATTTAAAGAACTTTCATGTATTAGTTGTTTGTGGAGGGTTAATTAATGCAGAAAAAAATACAGCTGATTTTTGTATGAACACTCAAAGTACATGGAAAAGTGAATTTAAAAAACTTGGAGCAGAAAGTGTTACATTCACAATTGAAACTGGAAATTGGCATCAAAAAACTGCTAAAGAATTTTTTGCACGATAAATAAAGGTACATAATGGCTAAAGAATCAAGACCAAAAATATCTTTGCGATCTAAATCAAAAGAAAAACAAAAAGAAATAAAAAAGACTTCAGTAAAAACTGAAAATAAAACTATTGAAACATCTAAGTCTAAGATCACTGCTGATGTGCAACAAGATGCGAATAGACCAAAAGTTAACATTGATATAAAAGAAAATAATGACCGAGAGATATCTTTTGACCCAATAAAGGTTAGAAATAGTCTGCAGATACAATTTTTGATTATATTTTTGCTTGGATCTTTAATTATTTGGTTAAATCTTTTTCCAGCTATAATACAAATAGGCGTGTCTGCTCTTTTAATGTTTGTATTTGTTATAATAAACTTTAATAAGACTAGAAGTATTCCAATTGTAAGAGGTGTTTTTGCAGATAGTGTCTATTATCTTGGATTTTTATTTACATTTGTAGCTTTAGTGGTTGCAATGATGGAATTGACAGAAGAAGGATTTGATATTGAATCAATAGTTGGTTCTATGGGTCCTGCTCTCATTACAACTGTAATTGGCATGGCTTTTAGGATTTATTTTACTCAATTTGATCCAATAACCGATGAACCAGAAACTGAAAGAGTTAATACATTAGGTGCACTTTCTTCTAATTTAATTACAGCTATGGAAAATTTAGAAAAATCAACAGAAAGAAACAACAGGGCTTTTACCGAATTTCAAGAAACAATGAGTAGACAAATGTTGGAGTTTTCAAAAAAAATAAAAGAGGTTGATTTTTCAAATGTTGCATCGCAATTAGAAAAATTCTCTAAATCTATTGATCAAATTTCTGTAACAGGAAATAATCTTAGAGAAACTGCAAATAGAAGTGCAATTGTAATTGAAAACGCAAAAGGTAAATTAGAAACATTAGATGGTAATATTGATAATGCTAATAAAAAGTTGAAAGATATAAACGATCTTAAAAGTGATATTAGTGAATTGAATGACAAGATAGACAATTCTAAAATTGAGATTACCTCTTCAGTTGATAAGGCAAAACAAAATCTTAAAGAAGTGTCAACAAAGATGGAAAATAATGTTTCAGCAGCGTCAACACAAATAAGACTTTCAGCAAATAAAATTACAGAACAACTATCAGACGCAGAAAATCAAGCTATTAATTTTACTGGATCGCTTAAAAAAGCAATCAATGATGTTGTTGATTTTTTAAATAGACATAAATAATGATCACTAAATCGGAAGAAAGAAAATCTGATTTAAGAAACACCACCGTATTAGAAGTAATTATAGCTGTTATTATTGTTTTAATGTTAGTTGTGTATTCAGTTAATACTAAAAATGAAAAGCTAAATGACGAAAAAACTAGCCTAGAACAAATTTACAGAAAAGAAATAGAACAATTAAAAAAAGATTTAAAGAAAGCCAATACAAAAATTGTTGAGCTTAATATTCTGAATAGTCGTCTAAAAAGAAAAATTAAAGAACAAGATGAAGAAATAAAAATGCTAAAGGCTAATATTAGTCGAGGTGTTAGTGGGGCTCAGATTCTTAATGACGAAATAAATGAATTAAAAGAAAAAATTAAAAAACTTGAAAATCAAATAGATGAGTTAAAATTAAGAATAAAATTGTTATTAACTGATCCATCTGAGGATGAATTAGAAAAAATAAAATTAAAATATGAGTTACTAAAAAAAGAAAATGAAAAACTTAAAAATAAAATCAAAAAGCTAACTAAAGGAGGAAAAGGCCAAGATCTTCCTAGATGCAGAACATCACTTGGTGAGATCGATGTAGTTGCCTCAATAATTAGAAAGAAAAATAATTTTCAAATAGAACTTTTGGGAGACGACAGAGTGATAGAAACAATTTTAGATGAAATCACTCCTTTAAAAACTCTGGAAACAAAGAAATTTTTCAATGATACAGAATTTAGGAAGTTTGGTAATGAAGTAATTAAATGGGGTAATTCACGACCAGAGAAATGTAGATTTTTTGCAAAGATAAAAGTTAATGATGAGCTAACAACAAAATATTTATTAATGATTGAAAAATATTTTTATAAACAGATGTTTTAAAATGATTAATTATAAGCTTTATAGATTACAGAGAAAATTAATATATAAAAAATATGGTGTTTTAGCTTTTTTTGTACTTTTACCACATCAATTTAGATTTTTAGAAGTAACTAACCTTCAAAAATATGCTTTTTTATTAAAGCTATCAAACAAAATCCAAAGATTTTTTTGGGGTATTATTAAAAGTCCCATTACTTGGATTTTTTTAATATTAATTGGAATTAGTTATTATATTTTTGAAACCTATGGGGTTCAAACATATAACTTTATACTAGAGTTATATGAAAAATATTTGAAATTTATTAATTAAATTTTGTTGCCACGAACTTACCTTATTTCTCACATAATCAAGTCTTAATTAAATTTTACATTTTCAATATGAACTTAAAGGTATTTTACGTTTCATTTATAAACCTCCTAGTTGCATTAGCAGTTACGACTGCTAGTGCAAAAACTAGAACCTACTTATCAGAACAATGTCAAGAAGAAGCATCTGCATTTTATGATAAAAGAAAAATTAGTTTTGAAGATTTTAAAATTCTCGATGATGAGTATGTTCCCCTTCCAACTATATTAAAAAGAAAAGGCACAGAAAAAGTTGATATAAAAGCTGTTGCAGTAACAAAACATAACACACAAAATTTTTATGGACTTCAATTTAATTGGAAAGACCAATCAATCATTGACTGTAGAAGTTGGTACCATGCTCCTATGATTTCCTTAATAGAAACATATAAATATTATACACCTTTCATTATGAAAGAACTAAACGCTATCAAGATTAGCACTCACAATTTAGTAAGGTGTGGATCACCCTGTCATTTTGCAGAAGTAAATACAGTGTACATTATTGACGATATTTCATACCATCCTTTAACACAAACAGAAATATCTACAATCACATATGAGTATCCATCAAAAATGTTTATAGATTATCTTACTCTTGAAGAAGTTTATCAATTTATGATAACCGGTGATGGCTTTGAAGTTTTTGATTGGCGAGGAAAGGAATATCAAACTAAAGATCTAAAGAAAATTTATAAATGATCAAAATTTGCAAAAAATCCTAATTTATGTTACTTTATATAAAATACCGAGTTCTGTATCTTAAATTTCCTTATACATAATTTTATCAGACTTTATAATCCTCTCTTCTTTCTGGCAATCCCCACAATATCCAAGAGAATTATCCTCTATTACCATTAAATCCTCAACATCATCTATGATACATGCCAAACGATTTAATCTTACATACATTTTCTCATACACATTGTGACTTCCACAATTAAAACAAATTCAAAATCCCATGTTATTTTACCCTCTTCTTTAACCCTTTATAAATAAAGGGGGTTAAAGAGAGGGTATTACCTGATTCTTTGGAAACCACTTTATATAGGCACACACATTTATTCTCTTTTCTCCATTTATGGGTAAAAGAAAAGAGAATAAATGTGTGTGACCCTAAATACCAAACGTTCTCTTTTTCAAACATCAACTCGTTCAAAGGAGAACAATATGCACGAAGAATTAAACCAAATTCAATCTGACGTACATTTATACGAAGATTTTATTAGCTCATCCATGTACCTACAGGACTTTGATGAGATATTTCAACCTAAACAACTAGGTACACTTACACAAAACATTATAGACGACATAAAGGAGACCAACTAATGGCTGAAGATAAATATTATATTAACTGTTCTTATAACGATAAAGACGAAGCAAAACTTCTAGGTGCTAGATGGGATGCAGATAAACGTAAGTGGTACATCCCATTTGGACTTGATAGAAGTAAGTTTAAAAAATGGATGACTACATCCAATTCACAAGCTCACTTAAGAGTAATCAAATGAGCTATCATGACATTTATTACGACGATGATGCAGAAGAGGAGAGTGAAACCACTCTCCAATCTGCCAAAGAAGAACTAGAGTATTGGACAGAGTTTTTTCAAGAGCAAAAAGATGAAAAACCTGAAGAATGGATGTTCTACAGAAACCCTTTTCTTGACCCATCTGTATATGCCTTCTGGATATTAACAGATGAAGAAAAGGAACTTCTACTTCATTGAAAAAATTGACAGGGCGATATTATTATTTACGATGTTAGTATCGCCTTTATTCGTAAAGGAGATTTAAATGAAACATAGAGATAGATATAGCTTCTTTGATAGAGAAGAATTATTAGAAAAAGTAAGAGAAGCACATAAACAAGTTTTTGGACATAGACCAGATGGTGACATGTACAATGCTCTAGAAATAAAAGCTCTTGAAGACATGTTGTCAGAGCTAAGGGGGTTAATTATACGAAAATATTTCTTATAATTCAATTAATTAGAATTTCTTATTTTATAATATTTCCTTTTTTCATATCTCCATAATAAAAAAAATAAAATTACTAAAGATGGTTCAATGAGTAAAAAAACAATCGTATTAATTTCTTTGTATGTAAAAAAAGTATAAGCAGATAAAAACCTCATTATCTCAACACATTCAAAGAAAAAAGTTTTTATCAAATCACTCATTATTGATCCTCTAATTTTAATTCAGATTGAATAAGAATATTTTGCTTCCTTTGTTTTATCCAAAGCCAAAAAAATATTATAATTAAGAGTGGTTTTATAATCACAAACAACATTATGTTAGCTATATAATAACCCATACCAAATTTTCCTGGTGATCCTCCTAGGGTTTGAAGTATATATACCCACAAATCATAATAAAAATTCATTAAATAACTTGGGGTTCTTGCAAGTTCAAGAGCAAGAAATGGGAATAAAATTATTGCTATTAAAGGGCAGATAATCACAGATACTCTTGATATGATTTTTATTTTTTTATTTTGGTTCATTTTAGAAAGTTGAAAAACTTTGTAACTGTTCCAAATTGTCCAAGAAAATATGCTAATGCTAATTATATATACAAAGTTTTGAGATCTATCTAATTCTTTTAAAAAGAAATCTGTGCAACTTCGATTTGGTAAACAATCATTAAAACTTAAAGTAAGATTTTGTCCCCAAAAATGAAGAGCAAAAAAATAAAGTATTAGAATAGGTATAACACCATAAAACCAAAATTGTTTTTTTAGGTTTGACATAATCCTGACCCAAATAAAATAAGTAAAATTAATTTATCATTTGCTTACTATACAATTTTTTATTTTAAGTAATAATAAAAATGATAAATTACTTCAAAAACGTTTATTAATAAAAAATGAAAAAAATAACAATCGGCAAAATTAGATCTTTTCTGTATACAGCAGCTAAAATACTCGGGGACATCAACGCTGTAAAAAGAAACAAAATAGGAACTCGTGTAACTAATAGAGTAACTGGTAAAGTAAGTTCACGAGCGAGATCTTATGTTAGCAGAAAAATAATGAGTATCTTTAGATAACTCTAGCCTAAAGGTAGATAAAATATGAAATATTTAGCTATAATATTTTGTTTATTAATGTCTTCGAAAGCATTATCACATGGTGGTGGCTTAGATAAAAAAGGATGCCATAATAATCGAAGCACTGGAGATTATCATTGTCATAGAGGATATAGTTCTCAAGGCAAAACGTCAAAATCTGGGAAAATAGTAATTGGCAACGAGGACTATTTTAATCTTAGACTTGCAAATTATTTAGGTGGTAAAACTGAGGTAACATACAACTATGACTACAATATCAACGGCAAATCTCCTCGCATAGCATCTATAAGAATTGATATTGTTACAGATCAATATGTTATTGAAGGTGGTCTAGATAAAAGAAGTAGTTTAGACAGTATTCAGCAGGCGGTATTTGCTTCTACATTAACAGGGAAAAAACCTGCTGTTGCTATATATGATACAAATGGATCATGGGGCAAATATGAACATCGAATTTATTCAACAGCTAAAGAACTAGGAATTAAGTTTTTTTGGGTAAGCGGTGATCAGGTACATGAAAAATAACTCATTAATTTTGTAAAAAATTTAAATTAATCTATGAGCTAATAATGTTAAGAATATTTACTTATTTAATTACCCTATTTTTAGCAGCCTTTATTTCTGAATATTATTTTCAATTTTTAAGTCATACTTTTAATAAAATACGAACTTATACACTTTATGATGGTGGTGATAGCTGCATTGAAAAATTAAAAATTTATTCCTCAAACTTTAAATCCTTGGGATCTTTTGAAAAAGGTCAGTGCAAAGTTAATAATGCAGTAAGAATTAAAGCTTTTAATAATACTAAATTATCAGGTGATATAACTTTGTCTTGTTCAACAGCTGTTCAAGTAGGAAAATATTTAAAAGAAATTGACGCAAAAACTATTACTCATATGGGATCATATAATTGCAGAACTATTGCAAGATCTAAAATATATAGTGAACACAGTTATGGAACAGCATTAGATATTTCACATGTGGATGGTGCCAATGTTAAACTTGACTGGAATAAAAATACTGAAAAAGGAGAAATATTAAAAAAAGCTTATAGAGTGGCATGCAAATATTTTAACAATATTTTAACTCCTGACTCAGATAAAGCTCATCATGATCATTTCCATTTTGATAATGGTTTTGGATTAAAGTGTTATTTTAAATCAATTATCAAATAAGATTTTTTTTATTGATCAAGATCAATTTTATTCTAAATTCAAGGAATGAATTCTAAGTTTCAAGTAAAAATTAAAGATAAAATTATTAATGAATTAAATGAGGGTTTATATCTTCATTTAAATATGGATCTATACGATGCAGATCATTTCTTTGGTTATTATAATGGATACATATATAAATTAATTGATAGAGTTTATAATAAACATGGTGCTAGAGGGTTGAGATTAGAAATAAAATATATGATTCAATATTTAATATTTTTAATGCATAAATTAAAACATAATTCAAAATTTGAAGACTACATATTAGTAGTGATTTATTTTCGAATATATTATAGGCATTATTCCTACCGACAAATATCAAGCGAAAATCAACTAAATTTTAATTTTTAATATGAAAGGATGTATGGTGAAAGTATCTAAAATAAAAGATGATAATGGTGATGATTATATTATCAAAGACATTACATCTTTTTATCAACATATTCTCAAATATCATTCATCGGGCACATCCCTTCATGAAGAAAATGGTCATTATTTTACTGTAAATGACGATTTTAGATCTAATATTAAAAGATTATACCACGATAATAATTAATTTTTTCAAAGCATATTATTTAACTATTAATTATAATTATAACTCTTTTTCGGGGAATGAAATGGGGATTGAATTAAGTTAAAATTTATTTTTGTTTGTCACACTTGATTACAACATGTAATTGACAGACCCTCCCTCCGCCATAATTTTTAAAGTTCTCTAAATAATAACTTTCCCTATTTTTAATGTAATAGTATAAATTTAAGTTTGATATTTAGTAAAATAGGTAAAAATATGCAAAAAATTATATACGACACTTGGAATATTGTTATGAATCATAATAAAAATCCTCTTAAAAATATTCCAGATACCAATGTAAGACATATGATAATGCAGGTCTTAGCATGGATGTGGTGTATAATATTTTCTATGTATTTTACGAGCATGTGGGTTTTTGGAATTACAACAATTGCACATCTGATTTTATTAAGTGCAGTTGCAGTTACTGTAATAACTTTTGAAATAGCAAAAAGAAAACCCAAATTTTTTGGTAGTTACTACACACCTAGTAGAAGTCGAGCAATATACGTTGATGGAAAAAGAATAGAATTAGACCCTAATGATAAGGGTGGAGAGCACGAATAACTTAAAAAATTTTATATTTGATGTCATGAAATATCCTTATTAGTTTCTTTTAAAAACAAATAAACTCCTCCAATCATTATTAATAATGAACCAGAAAGACTTAAAAAATCAGGAAACTCTCTGAAGATTAAATAATCATACAACAAAACAAAAATTAGAGTACTGTAAAAAAAAGGGATAACAAAGTTCAACTGATTACTCCTAAGAGCCATTAAAAAACAAATTTGTGCACATATCATAAGAAATCCTATAAGCATGCAAAATAGTAATTGTAAAAATGTTGGTGTTTGCCAGAAAAAAATAACTATTAATGATGATAAAATTAGTCCAATGAAATTATTTATTAGTAAAATTTGTGTATTCTTTTCGTATTTAGTTAAAAGTTTTATGAAAATCGCCTCTAAGCCCAAACAAATCGCTCCAAAAATTGAGACTAATGCTACCGGTTCAACGTATAGATTAGAAAAATCAGGCCTAATTAAAATTAAAGCACCTACAAATGTAATTATCATTGCAATCCACCTATATGAAAAATATTTTTCTTTTAATATTATTATTGAAAATATCATTGCAAAGATTGGATTTGAAAAGTTAAGAGCAACTGCATCATTCACTGGAATAAGACTAGATGAACCAAATAAGATTGTTGCACCTATCCATCCCAATGATGTCCTTGCGAGATGTAGTTTAGGATTTGGTGACTTAATTTTAATTTTATTAAAGAAAGTGAATATTAATACAAAAACAAATCCATATAAGAATCTTGATTGGCTTATTTGGAATGCACTCAATGGTTCTCCAAAATAATCTTTTCCTAATATTTTAGCAACAACTGCAGTTCCACCAATAAATGCTGAGGCTGCCAACATATAAAAAATACCAAATATAATCTTATTATTTACACTTTTATTTTCACTCACTTCGTTACCTAAACAAATTTAATTAGACCAATTTAATTTTCTGATTTATTGTTTTTTTATACTTTAATTAATTTTATCTGACTTTTATTATTTTAAAATGAAAATAGAACCTTTTAATATATCTTTTCCCAAGCAAAGAATATTGGAAATCAAAGAAAAAGTTGAGATGTTTCCATGGCATGAAATGCCAAAAGAAGGCGGATGGTCTTTTGGAACAAATATAGATTACATGAAACATTTAGCTGATTATTGGACTAAGAAATATGACTGGGAATCTCAAGAGCTCAGATTAAATCAACAGCCTAATTATAAAACCAAAATAGATGATATTGATATTCATTTCATTTTTAAAAAATCTTCTTCCCCAAAGGCTATTCCGTTAATTTTAATTCATGGATGGCCTGGCTCAATAGTTGAATTTCTGGATATTATTGAACCACTTTGTGAGCCAGAAAAATATGGAAATAAAGACGAAATTTGCTTTGATATTATTGCTCCCTCTATTCCTGGTTTTGCATTTTCAGGTAAACCAGCTAATCCAATTGGACCAAGAAAAATTGCTGAGATTTTTAATAAGCTTATGACGAAAAATCTTGGTTATAAAAGATATGTTGCTCAAGGAGGTGATTGGGGTAGTGCAATCTCTACATGGCTTGGTTTTGATCACTCAAAAAATTGTAAAGGTATTCATATTAATATGCTTCCCGCAAGACATATAGATGGACCAAAAACAGAGGAAGAAAAAAGTTGGGATAAGCAATTTAATATAGATTATGTCTCTCAAAGTGGATATTTTGCTATTCAAAGCACAAAACCTCAAACACTTAGTTACGCTATGATGGAGAGCCCTGTAGGTGTGGCTGCTTGGATAATAGAAAAATTTTACAATTGGTCTGATTTAAAAGATGGAAGTCTAAATTTAACATACCAAAAAGACGATTTATTAACCAATATTATGATCTACATCCTAACTAAATCATTCAATACATCATCTTGGATTTATTATGGCAGAGTCAAAGAAGGAGGACGAATACTCTCTAAGGAAGGAAGAATGGTAGAGGTTCCAACTGGATGTGCTGTTTATCCAAAAGAGTTTTTAACATGGCCTCCTAAGTCGTATGTTGAAAGGCTTTTTAATCTAGTGCATTGGACTGAAATGAAGAAAGGTGGACATTTTGCAGCTCTTGAGCAACCCTCTTCTCTAATAAAAGACATTCAAGATTTTTACAAAAAAGTAGCCATATAAAATTAATTTATCAATTGAATTTTATTTATTCGTAAATAACATAGTAGCTTAAATATATAATGTTGGAGATATAGATGTTTTGTATTGTGTGTAGTGTTAGATATTCAAATTCTAAATTAATGCACGTAGGTCATCAATATATGGCCGATAATTTTGACCCCAAAACATTAAATGGACTTTTAGAATTTAAAACTTTTCATTTAACTCCTGATAAGGGATTAGGCATTTTTACTTTTGATAACCAAGAAAACTTGAAAAAGCATTTATCTGACATAAAAAACTTCAACAAAGATTACGAAGATAGATTTTCTTGTAAAGTCACTGTAGACACAGGAATTATTAATCCTGACTTATACTATAAAGCCTAGAATAACAATCAAATTATTATTATATAAAATTTAATTAAATCAGATGATTAAGATGAAATAATGAGAGGTTCCCACCGCATTACGTCACCTTATTTTAAATTTCTTTTTTTCCTTAGATTTAGAAAAAGAGCTAGTCACAACACTAATTGAATCTTTAAGAGCTTTAATTATCTTTTCTAGGTCTTTAGTAATATAGTCATAATTCCTAGGATTTGATAATCCAATCAGGTTTTCAATTGTCATAACTGTTTTTTCAGTTCTTAGCTCAGCTAACCTGATAAATTTTTGACGTTTATTTTCAATTTTTTTATTCATAATAAATTTAGTATTTTATTATAATTTTAATTATAGACAAGATATTTTATTAAAATATATTATTAATTAAAAAAAATTTAATATTTCGAAAATTTTCTCTTTAATTTCTTAAATAAATTAAAAATCTTAATGAATTAAATATTTTATCCAGAAATTTAATTTAAAGTTGAGTAATTGAAATAATATAAATAATTTTGAAAAATGTTTAAGATTAAATATAAATTTTCTTAAATAAAACCCCTTAAGTAGGAGTACAAGTAATATAAAAGTAAAAAAGCATAAAACAATTTAAAAACTTAGAATTTTTTGCAGCTACCACGACTGCCAACTGGACCCTCTAAAATCTCACCAGCACCCATCATAGCAGATGAATATAAGTATTCTTTACTTTTGTTATTAATTGATAAAGTTAGCATGTATCCACCATAATAATCATTATTAATATGATGAGAAACTAATATCATACTGCCATCAAGCTTATTTCTTTTACTAATTATTTTATAATTCCTTTTGATTTTTCCTGACACAAAATTAATCTCTTTGGGGTTTAATTTTAATTTAAAGTTTTCTTGAATTCCTTGATCTTTATAAGAGTATATATTATCAAGCAAATCCAGCCCCAAACCTACTTTTGATGAGCAGTCAAATATACCACCTTCTTTACCAATTATAGGATTTGAAAAAGTTATTAAAATAATTAAAAAGATTTTTTTCATATTAACTTTGTTGTTTAATAAAAATTTTTAGTTTAATTTTATCATATGTCACCTAAACAAAAAAGAGTTCTAATTTGGTGTGCTTTATTGTGCTGGGGATTATTCATTCTTAAGGATTATATTTAGAACCAAGTTATTCTATATATCAAAAAATTTTTCTATTATGTGAAACTAATTTTTTCCATTTTCCATTACCTTTAGTAATTGAAGCTCTTTTCCTTCTATCTCTCTTAATTTTAATCCATTTCCAAATGGATCCATATTTTCATACTTTGTTAAACATTCACGTGCAGTTATATCTTTCCAAATTTCCCTTTTACCACTAGGATATGATATTTCATAAACACGTTTAGTCTTATCCCATGACTTAGGTAGGCTTTCCTTCATTTCATGTTTCATTCACAAACCTCATTTAGAATAAGTTTCATTGCAAATTACAATAATAATTTTTTGCCATATAATCTCTTTTAAAAGGAACCCCTGTTACGAATTCTTTCCAAAGATGTTTATTTTTTTCAGCCCACTTATTAAAGCCCATTATTAGTTTATTTTCACTTTCTACTAATTCATTAGCGTACCAAGATGATAAACCTGTCAAAATTTTTTTTGAATCATTATTAGCATCTTTATAATACCACCTTAATGATTGACACAAGTTATATCCAGTATTGACTACACCAATTAACGTTGTTCTACATATCATAGCTTTAACTTGATCAGATTGAGAAAGTTTTTCAAAATCAAAATCCACATCCTGATATGGTTTACATTGATAATAAAGCGAACCAATTTCTAATGTTCTAACATTTCCTTTCGCACCAAAACTTATGAAAATAAAAAAAATTAAAATTAAAATATTTTTCACGTTAAGCCCCATAAAGTTTTTATTTGATTTATGTTTTTGACAATATTTCTTCTACTAATTTTTGTATTCTAAACGCCTCATCAATTGTAGCTAGACTATTTGGTTTATTATTTATTTTAAGTTCTAAATGATCAAGTTGTGATTTTAAGCTCACGGCACGTGGATCTTTGGGTTCTTCCCTGAGAGGAATAAAGTTTTCACCCACTGATACTGAATCTTTATAAAATTCTGCTACTTTTCTACTTTTTTTTGATCCTTTAATAGTAAATTCTTGACGATCAGGTTGAACTCCACCAATGCTTGCGAATATATTTACTTGCAAACCATCCTTATTCTCTAGTTTAGCTAGAACAGCTGTTTCACATAAAAGTGGATCTGCTGGATAAGAAGTGTGGGCCCACATTACTTTAAGAGGCCCTAAAACACGTTCAGTAAAAAAAAGAAAATGAGATATTACTTCTCTTGTCATACCACCCTCTTTTTTGAACCTTAGCCAATCGGCGTCTTTTTGCCACTGACGTGGCCAAGAAGAATATGTAACTATAATGTCAACACCAAGCATTTCACCCATCTCACCATTGTTTTTGCTATCCAACAAATCTTTTAAAGCTATACCCGCTGCTTGTGTGAAATTAACAGCTATGGGAACATCATAATTTTGAAGTTTTTCTATAAAGTTTTTGCTATCTTCAATATTTATACCGAAAGGTTTTTCTATAAAAAGGGCTTTACCAATCTCTACTGTTTTCAAGGCATACGTCTCTCTTACAGTAGGGGGACAAGCTAGATAAACCAAATCAGCCTTTTCTATAGCTTCGTCAGCATTTTTCATAATTTTAGCTTCACTATCTTGTTTTATAGCTTTTTCACATGCAATTGGGCTAGGGTCCCATAAATAATTAGGATTAAATTCTTGATGTTTTCTCATATGTTGAAGCATTCGAGATCCCATTATACCTAAGCCAATAATAGCAACATTTGTAGTCATTTTATTCCTATTGAAATTTAAATTAAATCGATATTAATCTATTGTAATCCACAATTGAATTTTTTCAAAGAAAGGTCAACCCATGTCCACTATAACATCACCACAGGATCCAGAAACAAACCCACGTGTTAAAGCTGTTTTTGACGATATTCGTGCCACACGTAAAAGCGATTTTATAAATAATTTATGGTATTATCTCGCATTTGATACTGAACTACTTGAAGCTACATGGCGTGACGTTAAAGAAGTAATGGCAAAACCAAGTCATCTTGATCCTTTAACAAAAGAACTAGTCTATGCAGCGGTTTCTATAGCTAACAGCTGTGAATATTGTATACATTCTCACACTGCTGCAGCAAGATCGAAAGGTATGACTGATAAACAATACGCTGAATTCTTATCAATCGTATCGCTTGCAGGAAGAACAAACCATTTACTAAACGGACTGAAAGTACCAATAGACAAAGAATTTAATCATGAAAGTATTTGATTTAAATATTATTTTGAAAAATGAAAGGATTTTAAAATGATTACACGTTATACAAGTCTAAAGGTAAAAGAACCGGCACCTAAATTATGGTCAAATTGTATAGTGTGCGACGGTATTGCATATATTGCGGGTTTGACTTCGCGAAACGCTGATGGAGTAACAATTGATGGGAAAGATGAATATGAACAAACTAAAATTATTTTCCATAAACATAAAGCTTTGATTGAGGCTGCAGGAGGCAAGATGGCAGACTTTACCAAACTTACAATTTTTGTTACTCGGATTGAAAATAACAAACAGGTATGGAAGGCGAGGTCTGAGTTTTTTAGCGGTAATTTTCCAGCATGTTCATTGGTAGAAGTTTCAAAACTAGCAACACCTGATATATATGTAGAAATTGAAGGTATTGCCCATATAGGAAAAGGAAATTGATGAAATAAAATTTTGAGAAACTTGATCAAAAATGATAATTTAAAAAAATGAAAATATATGTTGTAATATTCTTATCTTTTACATTGTTTGCATGCAAGGCTAATGAAAATATATCATCAATTTCTGATAGAGTTACAAATGCTTCAAATAAGGTTGTCAATATAATTAAATCAGAAAAAACAAAAACATCTTTAAGAAATCAAAATTTAAAAAAAAGCAAAATAAACTCTAGCTCAAATAATCATCTAATTAAATTTATTGAATGGGAATGTGGAACTTTTTTTCTTTTAAAACCAGTTTTGAATGTTGGATATTTTCCAAATTATAAATCCGGTGATATTTCTGTAGGTGCATTAACCCTAGAATCAAATGACGAAATGTATCCAGCATTCCATGAAGTAAATGGGATTGATAATTCATTTATGTGGGGTGGTCGAAAATTAAATAATTACAAGATAGTTATAAAACCAGATAATACAGCTTATTATTATGACTTTAGCAATGCAAAAAAAGACGAAATAAGAGAATCACAACAAACTCTCAAGTGCAAAAAAGAAACTTTTAACTTAGATAAAGAAAAATTTCAAAACTACACAAATAGTTTTAAAAATATTTTTAAGAAATATGGCTTTAATTTAGATTAAATTTTTACAGATAAATTTTATAAAAGAAATTAAATGACAAGTTTAAAAACATTAATAATTTGTGCCATATGTTTTTATGTAGTTATCATTTTGATAATGTTTATTTTTCAAAGATCTTTATTATACCTACCTTCCAAGGAAAAAATAGATCAATCTTATTACGCTGAAACAGGACTAAAAAAAATTGAATTTATAACTTCTGATGGATTCGTACTTAAGTCTTTATTTAAGAGACCATATAGAGAAAAAAGCATCATAATGGTATTTCATGGTAATGCAGGTCATGTTGGACACAGAGTTGAAAAATTTAGACCATTTCTAGAAGAAGGATATGGATTATTTTTAGTTGAGTATCGAGGTTATGGCGAAAATTCTGGAAAACCATCAGAAAGTGGTTTTTATAAAGATGGACAAGCAGCTATAAATTTCTTATCTGAACAAAACATACCTAAAAATAAAACTATTATATATGGAGAGTCTTTAGGATGTGGTTTGGCTGTAAAACTTTCTACACAAAACATATTTAGAGCAATAATACTAGAAGCTCCATACACATCAATTGCTGATGTTGCATCTCATCATTATTGGTATCTTCCTGCTAAATTACTTGTATTAGATCGATTTGACATATTCAGTATAATAGAAAATGTTAAATCCCCATTACTAGTGATTCATGGTGAAAAGGATGATGTAATTAGTATCAATTTAGGTAAAAAAGTTTTTGAATCCGCACCAGAACCTAAAAAAGCTATATTTGTAAGTAATGCAGGTCACAACAATCTCTATGAATTTAAAATTTACGATGAAATTAAGCATTTTTTAAAAGAATTGAACAAATAGGATTATTGACTTTATTTTTCAGTTTCACATATCTAATCTTAAACAATAAAAAAATATAGACTTGAGGGGTTATAAAATGTCATTTTTTACAGTCTCCCATTGGGAAGCAAAAACTTGGAACAAAGAAGATGAAGCAAAAGCAACAGAAAAATATGTCCCTATGATATTATCACTGGGTGCGACTTCAGTAAAAATGTGTAAAACTGAAGAGTTAAAATTTATGGTAATAACAGAATGGCCAAATGGAGCTGTTGCAAAAGAAGCTGCAGAAAAAATTGCAAGTGTCAGAGAACAAGCTTCTGAAGAATTTGATAATGTTATGATTAGCAGTCATGCTGGCGAAACATTTGCATCAGGATAAAATAAAAAAAATTTAATTTTATTAAAATATTAAATCTTTATTATGGAAACTTTTTACATATGACTGATGCAAAATTAATTAGTTATACAATTAATGATTTTTCTACTGAAATTGAAATGGAGTCTTTTCTTCACTTTATGGAAAAACATGGAGATGAATTCTATAAGAAATTAAAAAAACATGGATTAATTCGCTGGAGGGTTAACCAGATATGGAATAAAGCTGGAGGCTTTGCCTTATCCTCAATTTTTGAATATAAAGACCAAAAAGCTTTCGAGAAAAGCATTGAAGAAATAAAAAAGTTTCAAAAAGAGCACGAAAATTATTTTAATAAAGTCAATATGAAAAGAACCTCTAGTAGGTCAATCAATATGCTTGACTTTAATTATTAATTGGTTGTTTTAGTTAAGTAATTATTTGTAATGGAAAGTGAAGAAGGATGTTAGTTAGAATTTGCCTAAGTTGTATTTGTTTTTTGTTGATTGTTAAAACTACATTTGCTGAAATTGTAAATATTAATAATGAACAAATTAGGGAATTATCCAAAATAAATATTCCAATTGTGGATGTAAGAAGAAGTTCTGAATGGGAACAAACTGGAATTATTCCAAACAGCATTTTGTTAACTTTTTTTGATAAAAAGGGAAATTATAATTTAGATGAGTGGTATAAACAATTACGTTTAAAAATAAATGAAGGTGAACCTATTATTTTAATTTGTAGAACTGGTAGACGAACTAAGATAATTGCTGAGATGATGGATAAAAAATTTGATAATGTTATATATAACGCAAAAGGTGGGATCACCTCGTGGATTGATGAAAAACTAAAAACCGTTAAACCTTAATATTAAATTATTCTAATTATTTAAACAGATTAAAAATTATTGTTAAAATGATACTAATTATTAAACACGTCATTACAGGAAAGAAAAAAGTAGAATTACCAGTTTTAAATAATATATCGCCCGGTAGTTGTCCTAACCCTAGTTTTTTTATGTAAGGATATAATAGACCTAAAATTAGTATGATTATTCCAATTATAATTAAAATTTTTTGCATTTTTATTTGACAATCAAATAAATTATTAAGCAAATTAAAAAAGAATTTATTATTAACATATTCTTTGTTTTAACTTTTTTTTTAAAAAGTGGAACATTCCATCTATTTGTATAATCTAGATCAACATTATCTTTTGCAAAAGTTTTTATAATAACCTTTTCCCTTGTTTTTCTGTTTTTGGAAAAATCATCAAAAAATTTTAATAGATTATTCAACATCTTTTATTTTTCATAAATTAAATTATTTTTGTCTTAGTTTTTTTATAGCACTTGCAATGTCTTCATCTTGAATATTTAGGACTTTTCTTTTAATTCTTAATTTATGTGCTTCTTCTAAAACATTAGCATGAGTATATCCTATAGGTGGATCGAATTTATAACTTGCTAATTCAATAAGTAAACCTAATGGTTCCCTAAAATAAAGTGAATCCATAAACCCTCTATCTTTGATACCAGTATTTGCAAAACCATTATCATTTAAATTTTTTTCAGCTATTCGAATAGTGCTTTGACTAACCCAGAATGCAACGTGATGAACACCTCCACATTGATTTTTAAGTTTATTTTTATCTGGTTTTAAATTTTCATTAGTGAAAACTGTTACAGTAGTTCCGTCTCCACAGTCAAAGTATAAATGATTTGTATTTAAGTCATCTAAATTTGGCTGTTCAAATATAAATTTCATTCCAAGTATATTTTGCCAAAAATCTATTGAGGTTTTTTTGTCAGCTCCATTTAAGGTAATATGATGTATGCCTTGAGCTTGAATTATACTATCCATTTTGTTCCTATAAGTTAATACTTTAAATTTGTAACAATTTATAAACTAATGTCAAAAGTCTAAAAAAACATATAATCTTATTTATGATTATAAAAGAGTTATCAAAATTAGTTTATATGAAGTTTTCATTAATAACATTTAAGTAAGTTGCCTAACAAATACAACCTGGTGAAAATTTCAAATTTTCATGCCAATTGATTTTAAGGAATTTTCTAGTTGTAATTTTTCTTTATCATCAAGTGAAATTGATGATCTCATAGTATCCCTAGGTATTTTTCCTAAAACCTTCAAACAATACTTGATACGAGCTGTTGCAAAACTTGGTGGATATTTACCATAAATATTTTGTGCTAAAATTAATAACTTTTTATCTAAATCCTTGGCTAAATCAAAATTTTTACTTTGAATATTAGTAATTAATTCAACAATTTTTTCTGGAACTATTGCAGCCAAACTAACTTGTGATCCGTCACTGTTATATTTGAAACATGGGTAGATATGCTCATCACCAGATGCCATTACTAAAAAATTTTTATTAATACTTTTTAAGAATTTATGGTTTTCTATGTAGCTGTTAGTATTCCAACTTCCTTCTTTTATCCCAATTATATTTTTTAAATTCATTAGTTCACCTAGGGTTTCTTTTGTATATGAAAGATGGCCAGAGTTTACGCTAGATTGATATATAAATATTGGTCCCTGAACTGCTTCTGATATAATTTTATGATGTTCATAAATCATTTTAGTGCTTATTCCTTGTGACCAAGAAAAAGGAGGAAATATCAATATTGCATTTGCTCCACTCTCTAGCATTTCTTTTGCAATACGAGCAGCTTTTTGTGGATCTTCAAAATTAACACCTGAAATTATTGATGATTCTTTTTTTATGCTTTGTTTTATTATTTTTAATACTTGAATTTGTTCATTGGCACTTAGAGTAAAATTTTCACCAGCATGTCCATTTACTAATAAACCCTTAATACCTTTTACATTGGAAACATCCCTGACATGTTTAGCTAAATTTTCTGTATCTATAGATTTATCTGTTTTTAAAGGCACAATATTAGCAGCATATATTCCTTTAATGTTACTATTCATTTATAAAAACCTTTTAATATCAAATAAACTCAAATCTATATCTTTGCCTAAAATCTTTTCAGCTAGTAATTTGCCCATGTAAGGACCACTTGTGTATCCAGAATGAATTGAACCGATTATATAAGCATTTTCATAGTTTGGTATTTCTCCAATAATAGGCATTGCATCATCAGTCTCAGCTTCTAGACCTAACCATACTCTTGCTACTCTAGAACTTTTTAATCTCGGGATTGCATGACATGCCAACATCATGTTACCGATTAAATTTTCTGGTTTTGTTTCAGTATAATTATCTTCAACATTTCCGATCCCTGGCCAACCACCACCAATTAATACTGTGCCATTTTTGAATTGTTTAAGTGATAATTTTCCATTGGCAACAGTAATGACTGTATCCATAATTTTTGGCATTCTCTCACTTACTATTAATTGTTGAGGAAGGCATTTAATTTTAATATTTATTTCTAATAACTTTAGTGTTTTCTCTAAATTCACTCCCGTCGCTAATATTATACTTGAAGCAGTAAGTTTTTCACCATTTTTAAAAATAATTACATATTTATTTTTATGATAATCAATTTTAGAAACATCATAATTTTCTAAAATTTTTACTTTATTTTCTTTTAGAGCTTTTGAATAAGCATTACCCGTTTGATTAGCACTTACATAACCATCCATTTCACAAAAAGCTGCGCATTTAATACTAGAATTTATGTTAGGATCAATTCGTTGTGCTTCTTTTATAGATATTATACTTATGTCTGCTCCATATTCCTTTCGTATCTTGGATCTTTCAATCAAAAGTTTTTCTTCATCTTCTGTGAAGGCTAAACAAAGACCATTTTTCTTTTCAACGTCTATTTCTTTTGACAACCACTCACTTGTATTCATCCAGAGCTCCCAACCTTTTTTGGCATAAGGTATTAATTGTGCTCTTGTCATATGCATTGTCAATGTTCCAGCATTAACACCTGAAGCACCTCTACAAATGAAATTTTTGTCTATAATAGTTACGTTTAAACCATTTTTAGCAAGTTCTAAACCTGTAGAACCACCATTAATACCACCGCCTATTATTGCTACATCTGTTTCTGTCATTTTTATAGAGGAGCCGCTTCTACTTTTGTTATTTTTTCATAATCAAAATCACCTAGAACACGGTCAAGTGGAACCGGCCTAATAGGAGATCTTCCAGTTAAATAACCTAAATTATCAATTTCACAATTTAGATATTCTGCAACTATTTTTGAAGTAGCATAATGACAAGTTCTACCCTGACAAGGTCCCATTCCAAGTCTTGTCCAAGATTTAATTTGATTAATATCCTTTGCTCCTTGATCAACTGCTCTTAAAATTTCACTTTTTGTAATATCCTCACACCTGCATATGACTGTGCCATTATTTATACTTTCAATTAATTTTTTAGGAGTAGAATTTAATTTAAAGATAGCTTTAGCAAATACTTCATATTTATCTAATTTTTTTAAAATTTTATAAGTGTTATGATCAAATTCTGTTTGTGAAATAAATTTTTCGTCATATAATAGAGCTGAGCTAGCAAGTAAACCCTTGTCTGTTGCTGCCAAGGCTCCAGAAATTCCTGCACCATCGCCAGCTATATAAACACCACTAATTGAAGATCTCAAAAATCGATCAACTTTTGCTATCCAGCCACCCTTTTGCTCATCATAAATATGTTCAGCCCTCAATAATCTAGTAATATCCGTGCTTGGTATTAAACCGTGGCCAATGGCAATTGTTTCTGAAATTATATTCTTAGCCTTTCCATTCTTTAAATTTCTTATTTTTACATTTATTCCTCCATCTACTTCAAAAGCTTTTTCAACTGTAGAATTTGAGTAAAAAGGAATTCTTTTGAGAAAAATTTTAAAAATCCATTTTATACCATCTCTAAAATTTTTTGGATTTGTTATTAAGGACAAAGTAGATTTAATCCAATCTATTTTACTGCTTGTGTCTATTATTGCATCAACTTTACCACCGAATTGAATTACATAGTATGCAACCAACATCAGAAGAGGTCCGTTACCAGCCAAAACAATTTTTTTACTTGGAATAAAATGGTGAGCTTTAAGAATCACGGTACAAGCCGCAAGCCCTATGACTCCTGGAATCGTCCATCCTTCAAAAGGTATAATTTTTTCATAGGTTCCAGTTGCTATAATTAACGATTTTGATTGCCATTGTATTGTAGAAGTTTCATTAAATGCATTTACTTTAAACCCTGGAGAAACTTGCCAGACTGTATGATTATATGCTGTTTCAATTTTAAATTTTTTGATCTCATCAGAAAGCTTATTTTGAATTACGTTTTCTTCAAGCTTTTTTGAGATACTTTTGTATGTTTTAGGAGGTGCTCTATAAATTTGACCACCTGAGTTGGAATTTAAGTCTACTATTAATACCTTAAGTCCTTTTTTGGCGCAGTTTATAGCTGAACTCACACCACTAGGTCCAGCACCAATAACAATAACATCATATTTTCTATTATTTATCAAAGTCGCCAACTTTTATTTTCATTCCGTCTTTAATAAAAACGTTACAAGAAATAACTTTTTTATCATCGATAAGCACTACACATTCTTGACAAGAGCCCATTAAACAAAACATTCCCCTACTTTGTCTTTTTTTTGGAGACAATCTTAATTTTTTTATATTATTTACAAATAAAACTACAGCGAGACATTCGCCCTCGTAAGCTTCAATTTTTTTATTATTTACATTAATATTTACTTTATTACTTCTATCAAAATAATTTGAAACTCTTAAATCCACTTTTTAACTTCTATCTATTAATAAATAACTTTTAACAAACTTTTTAAAACTTTAATTTTAATATCACAATTTAGTCATCATCATTAAAAATATCTGCAAACTGATTAGGCAGTAATACATGATTTGCACAAATTTAGGCAATTAATTATTAAATTGAATAAAATTCTACCATTATATTATATTTAAATTAACGATATTAATAAATTAACTTAAAAGGAGGTTATAATGTTTTTTAAATTATTTAAAACAATTGCTGCTTTATTGGTTCTAATTTCAATTTCTGCAGTTACACAAGCGCGTTCTTTAGATGAGATTTTAAAATCAGGAGTTCTTAAAGGCGGTGTTAACCCGGGCTTACCACCACTTGCTAAATATGATGATAAAAATAATTTAGTAGGTTTTGATGCTGATATAATGGCACGACTAGCTGAAATGTTAGGTGTTAAATTGGAACTCGTTAAAGTTGGTTCCCCAGACAGAATACCATTTGTTGCTACTGGAAAGATTGATATCGTAATGGGTGCTCTTACAAGAAATTATAAGAGACAAAAAATAGTAGATTATACTGTACCAGTTCACACAGAGGTTTTTGGAGCACTTACGACTAGCAAAAAACCTTTTGCTGCTGTAATGGATATGAATAGAGAGGATGTTAAGCTTGCCCAAGTTAGAGGTTCGATGCCAGCTGGATGGGCAAAGAAAAATCTAACCAAAGCAAAAATAACTTTATTCGATAACTATCCTGACGCAATGAGAGCTATTGCTCAAGGAAGAGCCGATGCTATCGTAGATGTTGTTGATTTTCTTGGTGAACACATGAATAAATATAAAGATGTCAAATGGCAAGTAGTAGATAAAGCTATTGATACTTGGTATTGTGGTATTGGTGTTAAGAAAGGCAACGCATCCCTTCAACAATGGTTAAATGTTGCTCTGTATACACTTCATAGAGCAGATTTTGTTGATGAAACTTGGGAAAAATGGTTTGGAATACGTCAAATTCACAGTGTACAACCACAACCTTATTTCTAATCTATTTTCAAAAATTGTTTTACCCTCTATTGTAATAACTGATAGAGGGTAAAACATGGGTTATACGTTAGTCTATACACAAGTTTTAGAATTTCTTCCTTATCTTATTAAAGGTGCATGGATTAGTTTGCAAATAGCTATTTTGGCTTTCTTTGGTGGAATGTTTTTTGGCTTAATTTTAGCTACGATCAGAAGCTTTGGTAATAATATCTCAAATAAAATTGTAATCTGGTACGTTACTTTCTTCACTAATACTCCTCAACTTGTTCAAATATACTTTTTATTTTTTGCATTACCTGAATTTGGCATTTTATTATCTCCCTATATAGCTGTTTTGCTTGGAATGACTTTAAATGCTGCAGCATATTTATGTGAAATTCAAAGGGCAGGTTTCCTGTCTATTCGACAAAATGAGTTAGATGCAGCTAAAACTTTAAATTTTAGTCTATTTCAACAAGTAAAATATGTGATTTTGCCGCATATAATGAGGGTTTTGTTTCCTCCTCTTTCTAATCATTACATAATTATGACATTAGGAACTTCAATGGCAGCCATATTTGGTGTTGAAGAGTTAACAGGAAGAGCATTTAATATCAATTCTGAAACATTTCGATCAGTGGAAATATTTTCTATAACAGCTCTGATATACATTGTTATCACTTTCATAGCTACATTTTTACTTGCAATTATAGGCAGATATTTTTTCAAAGCAAAAATAAGGATTATTCAATAATGGAAAGATTAATTGAGGAAATCCCTAATTTTTTTACAATTTGGAATGTAATTTTTTTAGCTAAAGCCATGGGTGTAACTTTTTTGCTAACTGCCATAGGTTGTTTAGTAGGTTTTAGTGTGGGCGGATTATTAGCTATTTTTAGGAAAACAAAATCTATTTATTTACTCCCTCTAAGAATATTTATAATCATTTATACTGAAATTTTTAGAAGAGTACCTTTTTTAGTATCTTTATTACTATTTTTTTATGTTTTTCAGATAATAAAAATTTCAGATGATTTATTTCTCATAGCAACAATTACTGTCTGCATAATTGCGACAGCATATATAGGTGAAATAATAAGGAGTGGTATTGAGTCAATTAACCAAACACAGTGGGATGCTGCAACAGCAATGAATTTTACGTATTATCAAACTTTAAGGGAAGTGATATTTCCCCAAGCTTGGAAAGTCATCCTTCCTCCAGCCTTTGGATTTTTTATAATGTTTATTAAAGATACTGCTCTTGCATCACAGATTGGAGTAATGGAGCTTACATTTGCAGCCAAAATACTTAATAATAAAGGTTTTTCTCCTTTATTATCATTTGGAACAATTTTAATTTTATATTTTATTCTTTCATTTCCTTTAGATAGATTTGGAAAGTATATGGAGAGAAAACTTGCCTCAAATAGAAATTAAATCAATTAATGCTTTTTACGACAAACTTCATGTACTAAAAAATATTGAACTAAATGTAAGTAAAGGTGAGATTGTTAGTTTAATTGGCCCATCTGGATCAGGTAAAAGTAGTCTTTTAAAGATGCTAGTTGGACTATTAATTCCAAAATCTGGTAAGATTTATTTGAATGGAAACCAAGTTAACTTCAAGAATCAATCAGACCTAAGAACTATTCGAGAACAAATAGCAATTGTTTTTCAGCAATATAATTTATTTCAAAATATGAATGTCTTAAAAAATGTTTGTATTGCACCTACTAAAATCCAAAAAAGAAATCCCAAAGAAGTTAATGAACAGGCCCTTACCCTCCTAGAGAAAGTAGGATTAAAGGATAAATTAAATTCTTATCCAGACGAACTGTCAGGAGGTCAACAACAAAGAGTTGCTATTGCTAGAGCATTATGTTTAAACCCACAAATTTTACTTTTAGACGAAATTACATCAGCATTAGATCCAGAGTTAGTAAAGGAAGTCTTAGATTCAATAAGATTACTAGCATCTGAAGGTATGACTATGTTGATTGTTTCTCATGAAATGAATTTTGTTAAAGAAGTTTCTAGCAGAGTAGTTTTCATGGATGAAGGATCAATTATAGAAATAAATAATCCAAAAAATATTTTTGAAAAGCCAAAAGAAAAAAGAACATTAGATTTTGTAAGTAAAATACTTAAAGAAAAATAATGTTAGCATTTCTTGAAAATTCTGTAGACAACCATATTCATTGTTGCCCCCACATAAATAAGAGAAGCACCAATATATTTGAAGTTGTTGAGCATGCTGAAAAAAATAAAATGTATGCTATAGGACTTATGGACAATTTTTCGAATACATCAGGTTATGCATCACTAATAAGAAAACATCTTCCAAATTTAAATTTAAAAATTTTTGGTGGTCTCATTATGGAACCTCCCGCGGGAGGTGTTAGTTTTGAGAATGCTAAAATTTCACTTGGCTATAGTTATTTTGAAAATGATGGTGCAAAGTTTATTTCTTTTCCAACTCACCATACAAGACATATTGCAATTCAAGAACAAAGAAATATGAATTACATTCAAGATTGTTTTTATGTACCTGACGAAGGACCTACATACGAAACATCAAAAATTTTAGAGTTAATTGCAAAAAAAAATATTGTTTTAAATACTGGTCATTTATCACCCAAAGAAACTGTAATTTTAGTAAAAGCTGCTAAAAGTCTAGGTGTAGAAAAAATTTTAGTACCTTCAAATAATTTTAATAAAACAACAATAAAAAAATTAAAAATCTATAATGTTTACTTTGAATTCTCCTATTTTTTTGTTTCAAAAGCAACGGAGGTTCCACTGACACATGTTGACGATGAAAGACATAAAATTAAAGGAATAAAATTAAAAACTTTAAAAGATTTAATTAAAACCGCTGACCCAAAAAATGTTATTTTGTCTAGCGACTGTGGTGTTTCTATTTTACCCAAGCCGCATTTAGGCTTTTATGAATTTATAAAACAAGTATATGAATTAGGGTTCACAATAAAAGAAATTGATTATATGATTAAAACTAACTCAAAAAAACTTTTTAGAATTTAATATGAAAAAAAATATACAAAAAGAATTATTGGATTTATTAAGACAAATTATTGAGATATATACATGTTATCCTCCCGGAAGTAGTAAAAATTTTGGAAAGTTTGTGAGCTCATATCTTAAAAATAGTGGATTACTAATAAGATCATATGGTGTTGATAATGAAAAAATAAATATTTGTGCATCTAATTATCAAGGATCAAAAAAATCAATAGTTTTTAATTCTCATATTGATACTGTTAGACCAATATTAAGTGAATGGAAAAGCAACCCTTTTGATTTAAAAGTAGAAAAAAATTATTCATACGGGTTAGGAGCAGTTAATTGTAAAGGAAGTGCAGCAGTTCATTTATATTTAGCCAAAAATTTTAAAAGACTTTTTCCAAATATCAAAGAAAATATAGATTTTACATTTGTTACTGATGAAGAAAATCTAGGACCTGATGGCACGAAATATTTAAAAAAACTAAAAGTTATAAAACCTCATACCCTAATTTTAGGAGCCCCAACTAATAATAATTTCGTAATTGAAGAAAGAGGTGTCTTTTGGTTAGAGATAAACGTTTCGGGTAAAACTTCACATGCTGGTGAACCCCACAAGGGAATTAATGCTATTCAAAAATCTGCAAAAATAATTAATGAATTAAATTCAAATTTTAAAAAACATTTAAAAAAATATAATATTGGAACTCATAAATCCACCATTAACGTTGGTATTATATCTGGTGGAGAAAATGTGAACGTCGTCCCATCAAAAACAAGAATAGTCGTTGATAGAAGAATTACTCATAAAGAAGATGTAAAAAAAGCCTTCAATGAAATTAAAAAATTTATCCTTAAAATTGATAAATCAGCAAAAGTGAAATTTCTTACAGGCACTAATCCTTTTAAGTCGAATAAATCAAATATTTATCTTAAAGAATTATCAAAATCTAAAGAACTCATTACTGGAAAAAAATCTAAGTTTTTATCCTCTATTGGAGTTAGCGACGGTAGATATTTTGCTGACGATGATGTTAACATTATTAATATTGGTCCTGGAACTGGTTCAGAGGGTCACAAATCGAACGAAAAGTTAATTAATAAAGATTTAATTGATTATCTTCTTTTGTTAGAAAACTTTTTACTCAAATTTTAATCTAGACACGTTTAATTTTCAGATGGAAGAATAATTTAAGGATGGAAGATAATGAAAATATATAACCATTTTGTTAACGGAAAAGAAATGTTGCCAAATAATGGCGAATATTTTGAAACTGAGAATCCTTATACATGTGAAAAATGGGCTGAGATTGCGAAAGGTAATGCAAATGATGTTGATGCAGCTGTAAATGTCGCAAAAGAGGTTTTTGAAAATACCTGGTCTAAAACAAAACCAACTGAAAGAGGTAAATTATTAGTTCGACTTGCAGAACTCGTAGAAAGAGACGCTCAGAAATTAGGTGAAATTGAAGTTCAAGATAATGGAAAACTTATTGCAGAAATGGGAGCACAAACTAAATATCTTGCAGAATGGTATAGATATTTTGGAGGACTAGCTGACAAAGTAGAGGGAGCTGTACTACCCTCAGATAAACCTGGTATTTTCAACTTTACCAAATATGAGCCATTCGGTGTTGTTGGTATGATAACGGCCTGGAATTCACCTTTATTACTTTTATCATGGAAACTTGCTCCTGCATTAGCAGCTGGTAATACTGCTGTGATTAAACCATCAGAATTTACATCAGCTTCTACTTTAGAGTTTATGAAGTTATTGTCTGAAGCAGGTTTCCCAAACGGTGTTGTTAATTGTGTTACAGGTATGGGCATTGATGTTGGACAACCACTTGTAGAACATAAAAACATTTCAAAAATTGCATTTACTGGATCAGATGTTTCTGGACAAAAAATTTATGAAACTGCCGCTAAAAAAATAATGCCTGTATCTTTGGAGTTAGGTGGTAAATCACCTAATATTGTTTTTGAGGATGCTGATTTTGAGGCTGCTATTATGGGTGTAATTTCAGGTATATTTGCTGCAACAGGGCAAACATGTATAGCTGGATCTCGATTGTTAGTTCAAGACACAATTCATGACAAATTTGTTGAAAGACTTGTAAAGGTTGCAAGTGAGGCAAAAATCGGAGACCCGATGTCTTTAGATACTCATGTTGGCCCTGTAACAACTAAACCACAATTTGAAAAAATAATGAGCTATATTGATATTGCAAAATCTGAAGGTGCAAATTGTCTTTTAGGTGGTAAAGCGTATTCTGGTTCGGATGTAAAAGGTAACAGATTTGTAGAACCTACAATTTTTACTGATGTCAATAATGATATGAGAATAGCCCAAGAAGAAGTCTTTGGACCTGTGTTGTCTATAATTCGTTTTAAAGATGAGGAAGAAGCTATCAAAATTGGAAATGATGTAATTTTTGGATTGGCTGCCGGTGTTTGGACTAATGATATTGGAAGAGCGTTAAGAATGTCAGATGCCTTGAGAGCAGGTACGGTTTGGGTAAACACATACAGAGCTGTAAGTTTCATGTCTCCATTTGGTGGTTATAAAAGATCCGGCAGAGGAAGAGAAAGTGGACAAGAATCCATTAAAGAATTTTTACAGACAAAGTCTGTATGGATTGCAGAGAAAACATCTGTATCAAATCCATTCATTATAAGATAGTTTTTTAATTTTTATTAAAATATAAATCTTCAAAACTAAAAGGATTTACATATTATGGACTTCACTGCTAAATCTAATACAACATTTATAAAGCAGAAAATTGATGATTTAGAAAAAATGACTGACCAAGACAATCCTTACACAAGAATTGTCTTCAGTGATAAGTTTTATGAAGCAAGATCTTGGTTAAAAAATGAATATCACAAACTTGGTTTGCTTGTCTCAACAGATGATGCTGGAAACTTAATTGGACTTTTAAAATCAAAAATTGATACTCATAAAGTTGTTATTATTGGATCACATATTGACACTGTTCCCTCAGGAGGAAGATATGACGGTATAGCAGGGGTAGTAGCTGCATTATGTGTTGTAAAACACATTAAAGAAAATAACATCAACTTACCTTTTAATCTTGCAGTATATGATTATCTTGGCGAAGAGTTAAATGATTGGAGTATTTCATGCATTGGAACACGAGGTATGATAGGTGCTTTAAATGAAGAAATCTTGTCCAGAAGTAATTCATCAGGGAACATTCTAAAAGATGAAATAAATAAGATTGGTGGTAACTCAAAATCACTTACTAAACCATTTTCTATCATTAAAAATATTGTTGCATGTTTAGAATTACATATTGAACAAGGTAAAGTTTTAGAACAGAAAAAAATAGATATAGGTGTTGTCAGATCTATTCCAAGTATTTCAAGGTTTAGTGTAGTAGTAAATGGACAAGCAGGTCATAGTGGAACTATTTTAATGGATCAAAGAGCTGATGCTCTTGTAGCCTCATCTGAAATTATTACTTTTGTAAATAACCTAGCTTTAAGATTGTCAAAAGAAAGTAATCAACATTTCGTTTCAACTATTGGTAAAATTAACGTTCACCCAAATGCAGCAGCAATTATTCCTGGAAAAGTTGAGATGACTATTGATTTAAGAGCCTCAAGTAAAAGTTCGAGAGAACAATATATAAAGGAATTAGAAAAACAAATTGATACAATGAACCAAAATGGTCCATGTAAGATTAGAATGAAAAATATTGCTTTTGCACCTTATGTTGAAATGGACAAAAAGCTTGTAAAGTTATTTAAAGAATCTTCTGATCATTATGGTTTCTCTAATATTATAATGGATAGTGGAGCTGGTCATGATACAGCTCATTTATCAAGAGTTGCTCCTGCATCTATGATCTTTGTTCCATGTAAGGACGGTTTAAGTCATTGCCCAGAGGAATATGCAGAAATATGTGATATTTCAAAGGGTACATCTGTACTTTTCAAAATGTTAGAAAATTTAGCGAAATTAAATCAAAATTAACTATCTTTTATCAGCTAAAGAAATAGTTTCAAACTCAGCAGGACTGGTTATTTCAATCAATTCCAGGTCATCAGAATGCTTAATTTCTCTATGATGTATCTCTGGTGGTTGATAAACTACATCACCCTCATTTAAAGTGAATGTTCCTTCACCTTTATATTCAAATTCAACGCTGCCTTTTAAAATATAAACCATCTGAAATTTAAGTTTATGATAATGCCACTCTCCATTAGCATGTTTTCCTTCTATAGCTTTAATAACATTTGCTCCAAAATCACCGGAGGTAGCCTCTTCAATACCTAAATTCTTATAAGAAAAAAAACCACGTAACCCAGATTCAAATTTGTTTTCTTTAGCCCTTGTAATTTTGAATTTCATTATCCCCTCTTTCAATATAAATATTTTATTATTTTATTATTTTTTTATAATCCTTAATTTTTCTAGCATATCAAAAAATTACTCATATTCAAAAGCTACAAATTTCGGTCTTAAAATCCATACCATGACCAGGACGTGAAGTAGGAGTTAATGTCCCATTTTTTGGAAGAAGTGGCTCTTTCCAAAGGTGATCATACCAGCCCATGTATTCAAGCCATGAAGGATTTTCAATAGATGCAACAAGATGAATTGAAAGTTCTGGAAACATATGCGGAGCAATTTTAATACCAAATTTATTGGCTAATTTTGAGCTGTATATCAAATTTGTATACCCTCCTCGCATAATATCAGGTTGAAGTATTGGTATTTTTTGTCCTCTCATGAACGGTAATAAATCATGATGTGTAAAATTATTTTCACCAGTTACTATAGGGATTGATGTTGAATTGCAAACTTCATCATATCCTTCAAAATCGTCAGCCATAATTGGCTCCTCAAGCCACTCAGGCTCATAACTTTCAATTAGTTTGCATACTTTAATAGTTTCTTCTACTGACCATCCTTGGTTGACGTCAATCATAATTCCAATTTCTTTACCAAGTTCGTTTCGCATATCTCTGACATGAACTATGTCTTCCTCATTATTAAAACAATGAGCAACCTGCATTTTTATAGACTTAAATCCTTGTCCAACATATTTTTTTGCTTTTTGAATCATACCATCATGACCTAGGCCTCTATAACAGCCTGAGCCATATACTGGGTAGGCTTTTTTTGTTCCTTTCCATATTTCCCAAAGAGGCTTCTCAATTGTTCTTCCATAACAATCCCATAAGGCAATATCTATTGCTGACATTGCCATTACCGTTATCCCCATCCTTCCTTGTATAAAAGTAGCATCCCACATTTTATTCCATAAGAACTCAATATTATTTATGCTCTCTCCAATTATAAGCGGCTTTAACATCTCGTTTATGCATGTTTCCAGGGTTTTTAACCCTCCTGCCAATGGATGAAGGTGACCAGTTCCAATTACACCACTTTTTGTTTCAACCTGTACAATTAAAAGATCTATTTTTTCAAGTGTAAGGAAACCTGTTTTAGGAGGATCTGAAAATGGAACTGAAGTTATTTTTGTTTTTATAGAACTTACTATCAATGCTTTTCTCTCATATAAATTTACATTAATGATAGCTCTATTGAAATTATAAACTCAAGGTAAAAAATTACTAATATCAATGACACAATAATATTTAGTTGATAGATTAAATCAAACGAAAGGCTATTAAATAAGGTTTATCTCAATGGAAGCTTTGATCAATGGAGTAAATGTACCTTCTTCACTTTTAGGGTCATTAAAAGAAACCCGTCTCATAAACAAAACTGATGAACAATTAAGAAATTCCCTTAATGATGATGGCTATCTTTTGCTTAGAGAAGTTATTGATAAAAACGATATTACTAAAGCCCGAAATGATGTTTTTGAAAAATTGAATAATGTAGGTGAGCTAACAGATCCATTTACTGAAGGCATTTCGTCAGGCAGATCAAGAAGAGATGAGTTACATAAGGATAGAGGAATTTTTTGGGAAGACGTAAGTAATACAGAATCTCTTAGAAAAATTACAAATGGCAATAATTTACAAAGTGTTTTTTCAAGAATTTTTGGTACTTCCTCCATTGGTTTTGATTTTATATTTTTAAGAGCAGTATCGGGAGGAAAATTCACTCATATGCATTGTGATGCAGGTTTTTTTACAAGAAAAACTCAAAAAGTACTTACATGTTGGCTTGTTTTTACAGATATAACTATCGATAAGGGTCCTTTATTTATAATAGAAGGATCTCACAAATTTTCAGATATTAAAAACAAATATACAGGTTTTGACGTAGACATTCATAAACATATGAAAGCTACAATAGACACAGATCCTATAGCTTTTACTCAACAGAGAAATTCAAAATTATTAACTGCCCAATTTCATCCAGGAGACGCACTTATTTTTGGTATGTACACAGTTCATGGTACTTTTGAAAATTATGCTAAGGATAATAAAATACGTCTGACTTGTGATATTCGATTTCAACCTAACAATGAGTTGAGAGATCCTAGATACTTTGGACCAAACCCAACTGGAACTACTGGTGCTGGGTATGGTGAACTCAATAGTGCTAGACCACTTAATGAAGATTGGCATGTTAGATAAAATATAAAATTAAAACACATTTGGAAATTGGATAGAATTATAAATTGTCTGATGTAAAAATACATGAAAGTTGGAAGAATGAGCTGAATAGTGAATTTACAGCTCCTTATATGTCTGATCTTAGATCATTTCTTAAGCAACAAATTTTCTCAGGTAAAAAAATTTACCCGCCTATGAGTAAAATTTTCAATGCTTTTAATTTAACTCCTCTTAATAAAGTAAAAGTTGTTATAGTTGGACAAGATCCTTATCATGGTGAAGGTCAAGCAAATGGGTTAAGCTTTTCAGTAGAAAAATTTAAAAAGATTCCTCCCTCACTTCAAAATATTTTTAAAGAATTATTTGATGACCTTCGTATTACTTCTCCACAAAATGGTGACTTACAAAATTGGGCTCATCAAGGCGTTTTAATGTTGAATAACAGTTTAACTGTTGAAAAAGGAATGCCTGGCTCTCACCAAGGTAAAGGGTGGGAAAAATTCACCGATTCAGTTTTAAAAGTCATCAATGAAAAAAGAAATAACGTTGTATTTATCTTATGGGGAAGAAAAGCTCAGGAAAAATGTAATTTTATAAATAAAAATACCCACCTACTCATTGAGAGTGCTCACCCATCTCCATTTTCAGCTAACAATGGCTTTTTTGGTTCTAAACCTTTTTCGAAAACAAACAATTATCTTATGCAAAAAAATATTGAACCTATAAATTGGCAGTTATAAACTTTTGAAATTTAAATGGTAACTATTTTATGAATTCTAATAACACTACAGGAATAATTTATATCTTAGTTGCTATGGCAACATTCTCTGTTCATGATTCCATATTAAAATTTATTTTTCAAAAAGCCTCATTATATGAAATTTACTTTGGCAGAAGCTTGATAGCGGCAATATTGTCTGGGACATTCCTACTTATTTATAAAAAAAAATTAAAATTTATTACGCACTACCCTGTTTTGTCATTAATTAGGGTAATTCTTCATTTTTTAGCTTTTAGCATGTTCTTTATATCACTAACGTATCTGTCACTTGCTGTGGCAACAGCCTTATATTTTTCAACTCCTTTTTTTATGTCAATTTTTGCTAAAACTCTTTTAAATGAAAATATTGGTTATAGGAGGTGGCTAGCAATTTTTTTTGGATTTATAGGTGTTTATATTATCTTAAATCCAAATTTTTATAATTTTGATTTTAAAAGTTTATTACCACTATTATGTGCATTTTTTTATGCTTTATCAATGACTATTACTAAAATTACATCAGATAAAGATGATACGAACACTCAATTATTTTACTTCTACACTATAACCATTATTTTATGTTTATTTATGTATTTTTTTCTTGGTTCGGGTCAATTTGATAAATTTAGTGACCCTACAATCAAATTTATTTTTAGAGAATGGTTTAGTAACTTTGATTATACATGGCAGTATATTGTTTTAATGGGAATATTAGCTTCAATTGCATTCACCTGTGTTTTTAAAGCATATAGTAATTATTCTACTTCAATAACATCTATATTTGAATATTCATTGATAATTTGGTCAATAATTATAGGTTACTTTTTATTTGATGATATACCAACAATTAGAACCATTGTAGGTGTAATAATTGTAATGAGCGCCGGTGTTTATATTTTTTTAAGAGAACAAAAAAAGGATCAAGAGGTCAATTTAGACACTCCACTTAGACGATAATTCTATATTTAAAATTAAATTTACAAACAATAGTTAAAGGGAATAAAAAATGAAAAATGAACATCCTGGGGTTTCATGTCTTTATAAATTTATTGACGCTTTTAATACAGCAGAAAAAAATAACATTATAACAAACTTACATTTCCCTCATTACGTTCACTCAAATGGAAATGAACCAGTAATCTATAAAAATGGCGAAGATTTCTGGAAATCATTAAAAGTACAACTTGATACAATGAGTAATGTTGAAAATTGGAGTTTTTCAACTTTAGACAAATGTGAAATAATAAATAAATCCGATAAAACACTTCAATGTGAAGTAGAGTTTAATAGAAGATTAATCAATAAAAAAAGTTATGGTTCAGCTAGAGGGATTTGGGTATCTACCTTTAGAAATGGAACTTGGGCATTACAATTACGGTCAATGATACCAGTTTCTGGGACTATAAGTTCATTGGCAGGAACAAACATGAACAATGGTTGAATATATGAAGCTTTTAGAGGAAGTAAAATTCATAGGCAATAATCTAGTAAGACCAGAATGTGTGCTAGTTGACAAAAATGAAACCTTACACATTGCAGATTGGAGAGGTGGTATAACCTTAATTACTAAAAATGGTGATCAACAAACAATTCTAGCAAAAGGTGATTTTCAACCAAAACCAAATGGTATAGCAATTCATCCAAATGGGGGATGGCTTTTAACACATCTAGGTGACGATACCGGAGGTGTATATAGACTTTACAATAATGGTGAACTTATTCCATTTTTATTTGAAATAGACAATGAACCTCTGCCACCTACAAATTATGTTCACATAGACCACACTGGAAGAATTTGGATTACAGTAAGTACAAGGCTAATTCCAAGGATTTTAGGATGTAAACCAAATTGGAAAGATGGATTTATAATACTCATTGACGAAAAAAAACCTAGGGTTGTAGCTGATAATTTAGGATTTACAAATGAATGTATCGTCCATCCTCTATCAAACCAATTATACGTAAATGAAACCTTTTCACGTCGTATGTCAAAATTTGATATTACTTCTGACGGGACTTTAATTAATCAAGAAATAGTTGCTGAATTTGATGTAGGAGAGTTTCCTGATGGTTTTGCTTTTGATATTGATGAAGGAATTTGGGTGACTTGTATAGTTAGTAATAAATTAATTCATATTGATAAAAATGGAAACAAGAGGACCATATTAGACGATAGTAACGAAAAGCACATATCATATGTAGAAAAAGCATATCAAAAAGGAATTTTAGAAAGAAAACACCTTGATAATATAGTGAGTACAAAGCTTAAAAATATTTCAAGCATTGCCTTTGGTGGTTCTGATCTTAAAAATATTTACCTTGGATGTTTGTTAGGTAAGCAAATAGCTACTTTCAAATCAAAAATTCGAGGATTAGAACCTTCTCATTGGAAAACAAAAACAATTTTAAATAAAGAACTTTTAAATGTTTAAAATATTTTTTTTAGTTTTATTAATTAATACATTAGCTTTTTTAAAAGTTTTAAATGCAGGCTCATCACTAAAAATAATTGATGGCGATACAATAATACTTAACTCTGAAAAAATTAGATTTTATGGTATTGACACGCCAGAAATAAAACAAACTTGTACTGACAATTATGGACATACATATTCATGTGGAATTAGAGCAAAGTTAGAACTTGAAAAAATAATTGGCTCAAAAAAAGTATCATGTATTAAAAAAACAAAAGACAGGTACAAAAGGTCTATTTCTATATGTTATGTAGATGAAAATGATATTAATTCATTAATGGTAAAAAGGGGATGGGCACTAGCTTACAGAAAATACTCAAAAAAATATGTAAAGGACGAAGCAATAGCCAAATTAAATAATGCTGGTATGTGGTCAGGAAAATTTATGGCACCTTGGAAATGGCGGAGAATGAAGAATAAAAAAGTTAGATAGACCTAATATTATTCTACATATCCTTTTGGTAACTTTTTCTTCTTAGGTTTTAATAATGTTTTTAAATGAGCGATTTCTTCATCAGCTTTTTTGAATTCAGCTTGTTCTTCTTCTCTAACTTCATCGTTAATTCTTTTTTGTGCTCTTAATCTTCTCAACTCATACATTCTGTCTTCTTCTTCTATCAGAATTATTTGCTTCTGACCCGTGTAAAAGAGCATCATTGTGGAGTGAAATTTGTCCAGCTTTTAAATTAAGTGAAACTATTTTTGTTTTATCTAATTGATCAAATGATACTTCTTGGTCAAGAACTAAATTTTTAGCAGTATTTTTTTTGTGAACAAATCGTCCCATTTTATGACTGCCTGAAACTACTTTCATTGCACCATTTTCTTCATCTGTATCAAAAACTGCAAGCCATACTGTGACGGCATTAGACGGATTTAATGGCCAATATTGAGCATCTTGGTGCCATGGTACAACTGATCCATCTTTGGGCTCTTTACTAAAAAATTGACCTCCCCATTGAACAAAATTAGGACCTAATAAATCTTCAACATAATCTAAAATAGCTGCTGTTCTACATAGATCGTGAAATTTTTTACTAGCTTTATGCCACATGTTAGTCTTATTAATATCAATATTTGGAGGTAATTTTGAACTTAGTTCATCATACCAATTATGTAGGTCCTTAATTGCATTTTCTGAGAACACAGGAAGACCAGTTACATATCCTTCATTTTTATATTGTTCCTTTTCTTCATATGAAAGTCTTCTAGCTTTCCAATCAATTTCAAACAAAACTCATCCCTCCCATTTTTCATTTGAAGCTTTTGACCATGCTTCTTTAAGTTTATCAATATTGAAGTTCTCTTCTTTTGCTGCTTCAATTAGGTGTTTCTCTTTTTTAGTCATGTGGTTAATAGCTTTTTTTAGAATTGAAAGTGCTTGATCTGGTATAATAACTGCTCCATGCTGATCAGCATGAATAATGTCACCATCATTTACGTTAAGACCGTGAATATTGACAGATGATCCAAATTCAACAACGTGAACATAAGCATGACTTGGTCCGATCCCATTAGCTAAAACTTGATAATTTTTATCTATTGCGTCTAGATCTCTAAGTAATCCACTCGTTATTGTTCCCTCTAGTCCCAAGCCTTTATGTAATGCTACATTAACCTCACCCCAAAATGATCCTGTAGGATTTGGCCAATCAAGATCTTCGATTACGCAGACTGGTGAAGCATCAGTATATTCTGTAAATTTTTTACTTATATATTCGTAATATTGTAATCGAAGCGAAGTGGTTTCCTCAGGTGACAAAATTGGAGGATTAGAAGCCCTTATTTTAGCTGTTCTTGCTATTCCAACAATAGGTTCTAGTTTATTATTGGCCGAAATAAAGGGATATTTTGTGTAACCATCTGCAGATCTAGATCCTCTATATATATCAAGTGCATTTGAGATTGTTGGTGTATCATACTTCTTTAAAAAATTTATTAACTCATTATTTAACATTAATTTCGCTCCCATTAATAATGTAAACTATTGAAAATTTTTTTTAAAAGAAAAATTTATTAATTCGATAAAATTTTCGACATATAATGTGGATTTACTATGGCCTTTGAAGCTCCTATTAGTCCATTGTTATTATTTTCTGTTAGCCATATAGGCACAGTCTTAACATAATCATATCTTCTACCTTTATTTAAAAGATTTAATTCAAAATTACTTTTATTAATAATAGACTGTAATTTTGGAGTTATTCCACCAGCTATAACAACACCACTTTGTGTCCCATTGATTAAAATAACATTAGAAATGATTGTGCCAAAAATACTAAAAAATAATTTTATAGTCTCGTAAGCTTTCGGTTCACCCTCCATAGCATTTTCTCCAATAATTGGAGCTTTTAAATGTTTAAAAGGAATTTTATTTTTAAAACAAATAAATTCATATATTTCTTCAATACCAGAACCACTTACTATTCGCTCATTAGAGACATGATCATATTTTTTTTTAAGATACTGAAGGAGTTCTATCTCAAGATCAGAATTTGGGGCAAAAGAAGAATGTCCTCCTTCACCTTCTATAGCTAAAGGATAATTATTAATATTTAAAAGAGTACAAACACCTAGTCCAGTTCCAGGACCTGTTACAAGAAGTGGAGCGTTTTTAATTGGAGTTCCACTTTTAATAATTTTTAGATCATATTTCTTTAATATTTTTTCATTTAAAATTTTATTTTCAGATATATCTCTATAAAATGAACCTAAGCTTAGACATTGTGCAACAAAATCATTAACAAAAATTAACTTATTTAAACTAAAATATTTTAAAAATTCTGATTGCTTAAACTTCCAGTGGTTATTGGTAAATTTAATAGTATCTTCATTCGTGTGTGACGCCAATGCAATTGACATGTTTTCAATATTTAAATTATATTTTTTTTGATAATGCTCAATAGCATCATAAATATTTTCAAAATCAGAACATTTTAAATAAGAAAATTCAGTAAGGTTACTATCATTTTTATCTTGGTAAGCAAACCTTGCATTTGTTCCACCTATGTCTGCAACTAATAATTTCATGCTATACTCAAAATATATTGTTCAACAATTTAAAAATAGTCTGTAAAAATAGTTTTATAAACTATTATTTATTATCAAAAGGTTTAATTAGATGAATTTTATTTTTTATGTTTTACTATTTAGTCTATTTCCATTTATGGTCCAATCTCAAATTAAATTAGAAAAAATTACACCCAAAATTTCAAATTTATGGGGTATTGCTATAATAAATAAAGATGAAATTCTGGTAACTCAACGTTCTGGTAATCTTTACAAATTAAATGTGTTTAGTAAAAATATATTAAAAATTGAAGGTGCTCCTACAGTCTATAATTTGGGTCAAGGTGGATTACTGGATATAGCTTTTGAGAGAGAGAATAACGTTCAAAGAGTTTATTTATGTCTTAGCAAAGTCATAGATAGCAATAAATCTTCAACAGCCATCCATAGCTACAATCTAAAAAAAGATAAATTAACTAATGAAAAAGTTATTTTTATATCAAATAAAATATCATCAAGTGGAAGACATTTTGGGTGCAGGCTTGCAATTAAAGATGAATTTATTTTTGCTACCTTAGGTGATAGGGGAACTAGAGAGGACAGTCAAAATAGTAAAAATCATTCTGGTTCAATCATTAAAATATTAAAAAATGGAAACCACTATAATAATAAGGCATTCAAAAATTCACTTCCTGAAATTTATTCTTTAGGACACCGAAACCCTCAAGGATTAAGCTTTGATTTAGAAAAAAATATCTTATGGTCTCATGAACATGGACCACAAGGAGGAGATGAATTAAATATAGTATTAAAAGGAAAAAACTATGGTTGGCCAAAAATCACTTTTGGTAAAGAATATGGTTCAGGTAGAAAGATTGGAATTGGAACTTCACTACCAGGTTATGAAGATCCAAAATATGTTTGGGTGCCCTCCATTGCTCCATCTGGCATGATTTTTTACGGAGGCAGTATGTTTCCAGAATTTAAAAATAAAATTATTTTAGGATCTTTAAAAAATAAAAGATTACACATTTTATCTTTAAAAGACGATAAAATCGTAAATGAACAAATTTTTCTAGAAAATAAGATTGGTAGAATTCGTGATATAGAAGAAATATTTGATGGATCTTTAATAATTATAAATGATGAGTATGATGGTGGTGTTTACAGGCTCTATAAATAATTAATAAATATATTTTAGCAAACCAAAAAGCATAGTTCTAACAAATGGAGAATTAGATGATTAAATTTTATTACAATACAAGTCCAAATCCAATGAAAATAGCTTTGTGTTTAGAAGAAATGAAACTGCCATATGAAGCAATTCCAATAGATACAAGAAAAGGTGACCAACATTCAGTTTCTTTCAAAGCAATTAATCCAAATGCTAAAGCGCCTGCCATTGAAGATGATGGAAATATTATTTTTGATAGTAATGCTATATTACTATATTTAGCGGAAAAATCTGGAAAATTTATAACTGAAAATACTGCTAAAAATAGAGCTGATCTTTTATCTTGGTTAATGTTTGTTGCTACAGGTATAGGACCTTATTCAGGTCAATCAGTTCATTTTCAACACATGGCACCACAAAAATTAGATTATGCAATCAATAGATATCTTTTTGAAGCTGAAAGACATTACAATATTCTGGATGATCGTTTATCCAATAATCAGTATATGTTGGGTAATACTTATACCATAGTTGATATGTGTGTTTGGGGCTGGGCACGTATGTTACCTAAAGTTATAGGTGAGGGTGAGTTAGAAAAAAGAACACATTTAAATAGATTAATGACAGAAATAAATAGCAGAGAAGCTGCTAAAAAGGCACTTAATATTACTAAAATAAATAATCATAGTTTTAAAATTGAAATAGATGCAGAAGCAAGTAGACATCTATTTCCTTCAAATGAAAGGCTTAAAAACTGATTAAGGTCTAATTTCAAAAACAGAATTTAGAGGATGATCAGTTTCTATTCTTTTTACTGTTTTGAAACCAACTAAATCACAATATTCTTTAACTTTTGATTCTGGTAAGCCAACAGTTCCAAGACCAGCCCCATTGTTTGCCAGTGAAGTAGTCATACAAAAATGTAAGCTCATAGCATACATAAAAGGAACCATTGGACCTTCATTATCAGCGGGATCATCTTCGCACTTAATGTCCATGAGAACAAATATACCGTCATCTTTAACAGCTTTTCTTATTGTTTTCATCCCCTCTAATGGATCAATCATATCGTGAATAAGATCAAAACAAGCAACAAAATCAAATTTTTCTGTTAATGGATTAGATACATCCCACTGCTTGAATTTTAAGTTGTCCTTAATTCCTGCTTCTAAAGCAATTTTTTGAGCTTTCTTAATATTAGGTTCAAATAAATCAAAACCAAAAAACTGACTTTTCGGAAATTTCTTTGCCATCTCTACTGTGGATCTTCCTGATCCACAACCAAAGTCAGCAAATGTTACTGAACCTGTTTCTAATCTTGATTTCAGCTCTGGCATTTTATCAACCCAATCTGTTACTAAAAAATGCCTATATCTAGTACATCCTGTTTGATCAATACCGTTCCAAAAACCTTGGTCAATTTTATCATAATTTATGCCACCCCCGTTTTTAAAAGAATTTAAAAGTTCGTGATAAGGTAATAATGAGCTATTTAATATTTCAATAAGACCTTTTTGTGAAAATTTTCCACCTTCTTCAACCAGCACGGGAACAAATTCTTTATTTAATGATATCTTTCTACTTACTTTGTCAAAATCAAGGTAGCCTAGTGAAAACATACCTAAACTCCATTCCCTAAGATATCTTTCATCAAGTTTCATTCGTTCTGCTAATTCTTGACTTGTTGCCGGTCCTTGTTTAGCTAGATTATCAAAAATTCCTAAATTAACACCAATAGCACAAAGACGAATTCCCACAGCACCTCTAGCATCGCCAACTATTTTTTTTATTAAGTCTTTTTGAATTAAATTTTGGTCATCCATTATAATATTCTCCTCAATTTAAAATTATATAAGTAAAAAAAAAAATGTAAAATCTTACAATTGGTATGTTTTTTGAAATACATATAGTTATTTTAATAATTTGTATTTTAAAATTATTTAATTAGTATTTTAGGGTGATTTTAATATTAGGGAAAGCCAATGAGAGATTGGGATACAAGAATAAATACTTTAAAATCTGATATTCAAGCTGCTCGTGAAAAATACGTTATTCCTTTCATGAAAGCTCAGCCTAAATCTCCTCCACCACAAAAAGAATTGTCTCAAACTCCTTCTGTAAATGCAGAAGAAAATAAAGTTGAAACTAAAGTTGAAGCTACAACTGAAAAACTATATGAGAATAAGGACCCAACATCTTCATTAGATTTAATAGAAAAGACCAATGAAGCTAAGAATGAAACTAACTTGGGCTTAACAGAAGAGATAACAAACAA
>CACAAB010000012.1 GCA_902530325.1 uncultured SAR116 cluster alpha proteobacterium
AGGAAAGCAGCAAAAAACTTAAATATGTCTCAACCACCTGTTACGAGGCACATTTTAAATCTAGAGCACCATCTAAAAACTAAACTGTTTAACAGAAATAGTAGATCAGTTAAATTAACTAAAGATGGTACTCTTTTTTTAACTCATGCTTCAGAAATAATTTCAAGAATAGAAGAAGCAACTAATACTATAGTAAAAAGTAAAAACAATCTTACAGGTTCAATTACACTAGGATTTGTTCCTTCTATGGCAAGCAACATATTACCTATAATTGCAAATCATCTTAGAAATAAACTTCCTCATATTAAGTTGATTTTTAAGGAATATATGAGTTATGAACAAGTGCCAGCGCTTAATGCCGGTAATCTTGACATTGGCCTTACTCGACTTCCTAAAGATTTAAAGGCTTTTAACTATTCAAGAGTTTTGAGTGAGCCTTATTATCTTGCTGTTAATGAAAATAACCAGCTATCTAAAAAAGATGAGATATCAATATATGATCTTCATGATGAAGATTTTATCATGTATGATGCAGTCATTGGGAAATATAGTTTTGAATTACTTTCATCTCTGTTTTTAAATAGTGGAGTTAAGCCCAATTATGTTCAATATGTAAGTCAACCAAGCGTATTTTTGGGATTAGTTAAGGCATCAGTTGGCGTTGCACTATTGGCTAGTTCTAGTAGAGAAAACTTGCCTGAGAATGTTTTATTTAAGAAAATCCTCTTACCAGAATGGGTCAGGGCTGATGTTTATCTTGCAACAAAAAAAGAACCAAAAAACAAATTAATTCCAGAGGTTTATAATTTCATTATGGAAGCCTTATATAGTGCTGAAAAAATATAAAGATATTTTATAATGTTGAAAAAAATAATAAGACGTTGAATAATTAAAATTAGATTAAATAAATTAAGGTAATATGATATCAATATTAATAACCGGAGCTGCATCTGGAATTGGGGCTGCAACTGCAAAAAAAATAGCTTCAAAAAAAGTGTCTCTTACTTTAACAACCAAGTCTAACTTAGAAGGCTTAAAATCTGTTAAACAATTTGCAGAAAATAAAGGTGCAAAAGTAAGCTATATATGTGGTGACTTGTCAGAAAAGAAATTTTTAGAAGAATTAGTCAATTTAGCGAGAAGTAGCACCGGCAATATTGACCAATTTATATCCAATGCAGGTTATGCTGACAAAAAGGAATTTGGAGAATTTAATAATGACGATCTTAATAGATCAGTTCAAACTATGACAATATCCTTTTCAGAAATTATAAACTTATGTATTGAAGATTTCAAAATTTCAAGTTGTGGCAGGATTGTTGTTATAAGTTCATTTGTAAATAAAAGTATTGGCTTAAACAATAAGATTTTTCCAATTACAGCAGCAGCGAAAGGTGCTTTAGAAGCTCTTACAAAAACTCTATCTTTTCAATTAGCAAGAGACAATGTAACTGTAAATGCAATTTCACCAGGTTATACAAAAAAAGATGGTAATCATTCTGCTCTATCACAAGATGAATGGGACAAGATTATAAATAAAATACCTCTGTCTAGACTTGCAAGACCAGAAGATATTGCTAATTTAGTCAAATTCTTACTATCAAATGAAGCATCTTATATTACTGGACAAGTAATAAAAGTTGATGGTGGTTTGTCACTTTTGTAAAATTACAACATAAATCTATCTGGTAAAAATGGATCAATATTAATAGAAGTTTTCTTATTTTCTATCATATCAGCTAAAACAACCCCAGAACCAGCTGAAGTAGATAATCCAATATGATTATGTCCGAAATTGAACCACAAGTTTTTATGTTTCGGTGCTTTTCCTATCATAGGCAGACTATCTGCAATGGTTGGTCTTGAACCCAGCCAAGGAGCTTTTGTTAATTTATGTTTAAGTGGAAGAATTGTTTTTAATTTTTGGACTGCTTCATTAATTTGCTCTTCATTTAAATCAGCTTTTCTGAAATTTAACTCAACACCTGATGTAACTCTAATTTCATTTTTGTTACAGCTATAAACAAAACCACCATCAACGTCATGAATTGCTGGACTTAAATCAATATCCTTCTTAATGCTGAAATGATGATGATACCCCCTTTCCCATGCAAGTGGTATTTTATAACCTAATTTTTGTAAAAAATCCTTAGACCAAGGACCTGTACAAATAACAACTTCGTCAAAGATCTCTTTATTTTTATTTAAGAAAACAGTCCAATACCCATTGATAAATTTTATATCCTTACAAATTTCTTTATAAAAACTACCTCCAGATTTTATAAAATGTTTAAAATAATTTTTTGATAATTCAATTGGGGACTTAACTCTAAGCGAGTTCTTAAAAAGAATTCCTTTGTAATACTCAATTTGCAAATCAGGAAATTGTTTTTTTATTTCTTCTTTATTTAAGAGAGTATATTCAGCCTTGTTTTTATTTAAAATGTCTAATTCATAAGAATATTTTTCATAACTAAATTGTGTTTTAAAAACCTTCAGCCATCCTGGTGCTTCAATGTTATTATTAGAATTAGTCTTTTTGATAAGTTTTTTATGCGTTTTTAAAGATAAAACCTGTAATTCTCTCAATACTTTTGCGGCAAGTTCCATATGTTTTTTTTTACTAAACATTAAAAAATTAATTACCCAAGACAATCTCGAAAACACGAATAATTTTGAATATCTAAATGATGTCTTACTTTTAAAAATTAAACTAAACAAAGATCTAAGCAATTGAGGATTATTAATGATCATCAGAGAAGAATCTGTTAAAACACCTGCGTTTCCATATGAAGTTTGTGAACCAGGCTCATTTGGATCGATGATTGTTACTGAAAATCCTCGGTTAATTAATTCAACAGCCGTACAAATTCCAACTATACCAGATCCAATAATTACTATTTTTTTCATTTTTTCAACAAATCTTGTTGGGTTAAAATATTCTGACAAATATAATAATTTATAATTAAGTCATTACTTTCGTATAGAGAATATTTATTTTTAAAATTTTTAATTGCAGTTTCTAAAGAGTAAAAATTCAAACCTTCAATGAGGACTGCTTGAGAAACTATTTGATCATTTAATCCTTGTGATGATCTATATTTTTTTTCTTCAGTATTCATCTGTCCATAACTTGGATCGCCTAGGATGATATGCATACCTGTAACACCATTTAATTTTAGCATTTTAGGTACAAAGGATTTTAAATTTTCTACATTATGATTATTTGGTATATTTTCTCTTAAAAATCTTATTGTTGAGAGATAACCACCTACACCAATTGATTTACTGTATATAACACTACAAATCGTTCTAGACGGAGATAAGTAATTAGATAAGATTTGTTTTGTCCACTCAGTTGGGTTATTTAACCTTTCTAGATATTTTCTGGATGTAAAAACTTCTTTTTTTTCAGCCTCATACATCATAAAATATTTGTGATTTAAATTAGTGCCAGGAATTCCAACGGCTCTCAAACCCCTTAAGAATCCGGGTAAAGATATCCTCTCTGGCATATGTTCTTTTGAATGCCACTCATTATATTCAATTTCTTTTTCTTCAACAATTCCACCCCAATTTACCAGAACGGCACTACCTAAAAGACTCATAAACTTAGTTACCAATATGTTTAATTATGATCATAGTAGATAATTAACTTTATTTAATATCAACAATTATTTGATTTAAATATATTTGCATCCAAAAATTAACATGTTTACTCTAATTTTTTTTTATTTAAGATAAATTAAGTAGGAAAAACATGCTATTTATGTGGGATAATTAAATGAGAATAATCGGCGTAATTATAATTATTGGGATGGTTGTTGGAGCCGTGTCAACAATAGATTATAACAAATTTATCGATTTACCTTCATTTTTACTAGTTGTAGGAGGATCACTAGGTTATGTTTTGGCAAAAGGTAAATCCAGCAATTTTATAAAAAACTTTGGAGATGGTTCAGTTTACATGGGTTGGATTGGCCTCATGATTGGAATTGTACTTATAGGTAACCATCACGCAAATACGGAAAATATGTGGCCAGCTTTTTCAGTTGCATTTCTACCTATATTATATGGTTACTTTATTAAACTAATCACAACAGGTCTTGAAAAAATTAACAGTGAATAATTAAGTCAATTAGATTTTTTCATTTTTTTAAATTTTGGATATAAATATTTTTTTGCAAAAATTAATAATATTAATACAGCACATAATCTAGATAAATGGTGCGTCAAAACATAAGCTGGTTCTATATCAAGGAAAGCAGCTAAGAGTCCCATTTCATTTACACCACCTGGTGAAAAAGCTAGTACAACCGCTTCAGTTTTAATTGATTTAAAAAATTTCATTAAAAATATAAAAGGGACTATGCATAAAGTTAGAGATATAACTACAATCATAGCATCAATCAAATAATTACCAGCTGTTCTCAAAGAAACTCCTTTCATATTACATCCAAAATAAGATCCAATAATTAACTGAGAAATTATTAAAAAAATTACATTTGCATTTAATTGAAAATATCCAAAAATATGTAAGATTGCACTTATTATTAATGGACCAAAAAGTTGATAACCAGGAAAATTAATTTTTTTTCCAATATAATAACCTAATGGGATAAGTATTATAAATACAAGAATGTGGGAAAGTTCACCCTCTAAATTAGGCCAAGTTGGCTCCCTGACATAAGCACCTGGAAAAAAGAAAAGTAATAAATTTGGGATTAAAAAAACTGTCAAAAAAATTCTACTAACATGAATTAATGAGACTTTTTTTGCATCTGCTTTACATTCCTCTGCACCTAAAGTCATTTCCAGCAAACCTCCAGGTGATCCTATAAAAAATGCTTCAGGTTTATTAATTTTTCTAATTTTTACTAAAACATAATAAGAAATTAAATGTGCAGAAGGTACATAAAAAATTAAAAAAACAAGAGAAATAAACCAAATATTAATATCATTTAAAATATTTGGCTGAAAATAACTTCCAAGCCATACGCCCGTAACCCCTACAAAAGGTGCTCGAAAATTTCTACTCATATTTACTTGAAGACCAGATAAAGCAAAAATAGCTACACTAAATGCTGGCCCTAACATCCATGGCAACGGTAAAAGTAGAATATTGAATATAATCCCGCCTATCAGACCAATAAAAATAGTTTTAATAAGGATGATTATATTTTTATATGTCAATAAAATTTAATTTCTATAACTATTACTTAAAATTAAAAGAAAATCAAAAAGGTTTATCACCTTTTATTGTAACTCTTCTTCCTTTTCTTTCATTTGGAAAATAATCCCAAATTGCTTTATGCAGGGTACATCTATTATCCCAAAAAGCCATATCATTTTGTTTCCATCTATATCTAATCTGAAACTCTGTTTTTTCGCAATGTTCAAATAAATAATTTAAAATAAGTTTACTTTCATGTTTACTTAAACCTTCAATTTGCGTTGTAAAAAAACGATTTACATATAATGCCTTTTTTTTAGTTACAGGATGTGTTCTTACTACAGGATGTATTGCTGATGGAAATTTTATATTTTCATCTATTTTACTATATCTTCCTTTATAAAAATGTTCAGATTCATGAGACGCATTAAGTTTATCTAAAAATTGTTTCATAGGATTGCTTAAAGCATTATAAGCCATGTACATGTTTGCAAACATAGTATCACCTCCACTTTCTGGTAAAGTATGAAGTTGAAGCATTGTCCCTAAAGGAGGCTTGATGTCACAAGAAACGTCAGAATGAAAATCCTCTGCACCATTTGATATCTTACTATTTTTATCAGTGTGTATTTCAAATATTTCAGGAAAATTTTTCATTTTTGGAGCGGCAGGATGAATATGTAAATCTCCAAAACATTTGCCAAGTTTGATATGATTTTCTGGAGAAATTTCACATTGCTCTTGAAAAAAAATTACTAAAAATTTATTGAATGCATCTTTAATTATTTTTAGTTCTGAATTAGAAATTTCTTTTGACAGATCAATACCTGTTATAATGGCACCAATGTTTGGAGCATATGGTTTTATTGTAATTTTATTGTTCATGATATTTAAATTCTATAAAAATAATAATAATATTTCAAAATTTTAATTTAAGTAATTTACCAAGATATCTCAAACTCACTAGAATGTTGAAATTTACTTGTTGGTACTGCCTCACCTCTAGGTATAGGAGCTATTGGATTAAGTTTATAATTATCAATACCTCTAACTAATTGCCCTTCAAAATGTGGCCAAATTGACAAATCAGCTTTTACATTAACTGGAGAAAACCTCATCGTCAGACCACATCTTCTGTAATTTGATATATTCGGTTCGGATCCATGTAACAATGCATCATTGTGCAAAGAAATTTCTCCTGCTTTTAAATTTAACGAAATTATGTCATCTTGTTTAATCTGATCATTAGAAACCTCTTTATCTAGAACTAGATTTTGATCTTTATTTGTGTGATGCTTAAACTCACCTTGCAAGTGGCTTCCTTTAACAACTCTGATGGCTCCATTTTCTTCATTTGTATCATAAAGTGCAAGCCAAACAGTAACTGCATTCGCAGGAAATAAGGGCCAATATTGTGAATCTTGATGCCACGGAACAACTGATCCATCTTTTGGTTCTTTTAGAAAAAATTGGCCTCCCCATAAAAAAAAGTTGGCTCCTAACAAATCTTCTACATAATCAAGTATTTCAGGAGTTGTGCATAATTTATAGAACCTATGACTAGCTTTATGCCACTGTGTAGTCTGATTAATATCAATTTTTTTATCAACTTTTTCACTTAAAGAAACAAAAAAGTTACTTAAGTCATCCTTTGCTTCTGTGGAAAAAACAGGCAAACCAGTTAAATAACCATCTTTTTTATATTGATCTTTTTCTTCATTTGACAAACGCCTTACTTTTTTTGAGATCTTAAACATTTTATTTTAATTTCTATATATCATTGAATTAATTCACCATTGATTTGAAAATTCACTTGAGTATTGAAACTTTTTAATTGGAGTACCCTCACCTCTAGGTATTTCTGCAATTGGGTTATGTTTAAAATCATCAACACCTCTAGCAAGTTGTGTTTCAAAATGTGGCCAGATTGACAAATCAGCTTTGACGTTGACAGGAGCAAATCTCATAGTTATACCACACCGTCTTCGATTTGAATGATTTGCTTCAGAACCATGAAGTAAACCATCATCATGTAGTGAAATCTCGCCTGCCTTTAAATTTAACGAAATTATGTCATCTTGTTTTATTTGATCACTAGAAACCTCTTGATCAAGAACAAGATTGCTATCCTTGTTAGTATGATGCTTAAACATTCCTTGTTTATGACTGCCTTTGACAACTTTCATAGCAGCATTTTCTTCGTCAGTATCATATAATGCCAACCAAACAGTAACTGATTTAGCTGGTGACAAAGGCCAATATTGAGCATCTTGATGCCAAGGAACTACTGAACCATCCTTTGGTTCTTTAAGAAAAAATTGACCTCCCCATTGAAAAAAATTTGGACCCAATAGATCTTCCACATAATCAAGAATTGCTGGCGTTCTACATAAATTATAAAATTTTAAACTTGCTTTATGCCACATATTAGTTTGATTTATATCAATGTCATTGCTTAATCGAGAACTCAAAGAAACAAACAAATCATTTAAATCATCTTTTGCTTCAACATCAAAAACTGGTAATCCAGTCAAATACCCATCTTTAAGATATCTTTCTTTTTCTTCATTTGTTATTCTTCTAACTTTATTTGAAATTTTAAACATAAAAACCTCATATTAATTATAATTTTATAACACTTCAAATAAACCAGCTGCGCCTTGCCCTCCTCCAATACACATTGTTACAACAGCATATTTGATTTTTCTTCTTTTGCCTTCCATTAATGCATGGCCAACTAACCTTGCTCCACTCATTCCATATGGGTGACCAATAGATATAGAGCCTCCATTAACATTTAAGTTTTCATTTGGAATTCCTAATTTATCCCTACAATAAATTACCTGCACTGCAAAAGCTTCATTTAGTTCCCATAATCCTATATCATCCATTTTTAAATTATTTTGCTTTAATAATTTTGGTATAGCATAAACAGGACCTATACCCATCTCATCAGGTTCACATCCAGCAACAGCCACCCCATGACATATACCAATAGGATTTAAATTTCTCTTCTCTGCAAGTTTCATAGACATCAAAACAGATGATGATGAGCCATCGGATAGTTGGCTTGCGTTTCCAGCAGTTATAAATGAGTTTTCACCCATTACTGGTTTTAAATTTCTTAAGGCTTCAATATCTGTACTTGGTCTATTACATTCATCCTTAGTAATTTCTACCTCTTCATAAAATGTTTGGTTACTTTCTAAATTTTTTAATGCTTTGGTTGTTTTAACAGGTATAATTTCGTTATTAAAATAACCATTGTTCTGAGCATCATATGTTCTTTGTTGACTTTGTAATGCGTATTCATCTTGTTTATCTCTACTAATATTATAACGCTTTGCCACTACTTCTGCTGTATCAATCATACTCATATATATGGCAGGCTTGTTTTTCATGATCAACTTATCTTGAGATTTATATTTATTAGAAAATTCATTTTGAACTAATGAGATTGATTCAACACCACCAGCAACTACAACATCCATTTCATTACAAGCTATTTGCTTTGCACCAATTGCAATAGCCATAAGTCCAGAAGCACATTGTCTATCAACACTCATACCCGGAACATGAACTGGCAGGCCAGATGAAATAGCTGACAGCCTTCCTATATTATATCCTTGACTTCCCTGCTGAACAGCAGCTCCTAAAATCACATCTTCTATTTCAGAAGGATCTAAGTCAGCTTTTTCTATTGATCCTTTTATAGAAAAACTAGCTAATGTAGGAGCGTCTGTGTCATTAAATGCACCTCTGTACGCTTTCCCAATAGGCGTTCTAGCAGTTGATAAAATTACAGCTTGATCCATAAAATCCCCTTTTGTTATCTGTTAAATATATGTCAGGTTGTTTTTTCCTGAAATATCTCTGCCTCTCATATGATATATTTTTCTATCTTGATATTTGCTAGCATTTAATTTTGAAAATAAATTTTTATCTTTTACCATTTGATGGTCAAAAACACTTGATGTTGGCATAAAGCGCATTGTAATAGCTCGCCTTGCCATTGAAGAATTGTTTGCTTCAGATCCATGCACTAAATAAACATCATGTAATGAAATCTGTCCTCTTTTGAGTATCAAATTAACTGCATCTTTTTCGTTATATTCACTTTCATCAAGTTCCTGATTTAAAGTTAAATTTTTATTATCATTAATATTATGACTTTTAAGTTTTTTCTCTTTATGTGAACCTTTAATAAAACGCAAACATCCATTTTCAACGTTTGCATCATCAATTGCCAACCATACAGTACACGTTGCTAAAGGTCTTATGGGCCAATATTGACCGTCTTGATGCCATGGAGTTGCATGACCGTTGTTTGCAGGCTTAGCAAAAAAGCTTGAATTCCATAAAGCAAAATCAGAACCTAAAATTTGTTCAACGTAATTCAAAATAATCTCATTTTTGCAAAATTCTAAAAAACTTTCATCATAATGCAAGATTGCAGGACAATAATTTTTAAATTCTGGATGTTTTGTCAATAATTCATCATGTCTTTCTCCAATTTTGTTAAGTATATCCTCAGGCATTTTAAAGTCAGGGACAACATAACCATCATTCTCATATTGCTCTATTTGTAATTTGGACAACAATTTATTCACCTCACGCTAGTTAAATTATTTTCAAATATAAAATACTAGTTAAAAAACCTTTTCACCTTCAAGCATTACTCTATGCATTACTCTTAATTGACTTGTATCATAATCTGAATTCGCTTTATGCATAGTGCATCGGTTATCCCATATCACTAAATCACCTTTTTCATAATTATGACTATATTGATATTTTTCTTGAAATGAAAATTCATATAACTCATCTAACAACACATCACTTTCTATTTCATTTAATCCTTCAATATAATCTATCCTATTTGGATTAATATAGACTGATTTTTTGTTAGACATAGGATGTGTTCTAATTAGTGGATGATCAACAGGAGGTGTTTCTAGTTCTTGTTCTTTTGATAGTTTTGCAACTTTTGAAACATTCCGTCTACTTTGCCATTTATGGATCGCTCGAGAAGTTGATATTTTGTTTTTTATTTTTGAAGGAAGATCATTATAAACAGAATAACAATTTATAAAATCTGTACCACCTCCGTTTTCTGGAAGAATTTCTGGATATATAAATGTCAAAGTTGCAGGTTTGTCTCTATAAGAATCGTCAGTATGCCAATGACTTGCATATACTGCAGGTTTGTTGTCTTTAGTTCTATTTGTGACAATTATAACCTCAGGAATATTTTCAATAGTTTCGTCTTTAACAAAATATTTTTTTGGAGTTCCAAATATCTTTGAAATCTCAACCAATTTTTTAGCACTAAGATTTTGATTTTTTATGCATATAACTAAATGATCAGTTATTGCTTTGATTAATTTCTGTTTATCCTCATTAATTAATTTTTTGTTCAAATCTAAGCCAGTTATTTCAGCTCCCATTACATTTGAAAGTGATTTGATTTTAAAATCTGCCATGACACCCCCCTGTCATAAAAAATTATAAATTTATGCTAATAAATAAATAAAAAATTACAAGAAGCTAAATACTTAAAGAATATAAAAAAATTTAGAAATGAGACCTCAAAACAACTAATGGTTTTGACATAATCAAACCAATCATTCTGAACAAACTAAATAAAGTGATTAAAAATGGGACTAATAATGACAAAACAAAAATCGTTATATAATCAAAATTTATCTCAATATTGAATACATAGTTTAATAAAACATAACTTACAAAAAATCCAATAATTAGAGAAACAACTGATGAAATTAGACCTATTATGAAATATTCTTTAAACCAAAGATAGGCTACTCTTCTTGGAGTAGCACCTAGTATTTTTAAAATAGCAACTTCATATAACTTGTCTTTTTTACCCACATCAATTATACCTGACAGGACTATTATACCAGAAAAAAGAGTTATTAGAGCAATAGAATTTATAATAATAATTAAAAGATTTAAAATTGACTTTATAGCTTTATAGCTTTCTTCAATAGAAATAGATGAAATATTTGAAAATTCAGAAACTATTTTTTCAACAAAATTATTATTTATGTTTTGTCCAATATTTTTTGTAGTTGCAATCCATGAATGAGGTGCATTTTCAATATTACTATTACTTAATATAAATACAAAATTAATATCCATATTCTCCCAAATGATTTCCCTTGTATTAAAAATTTGAGCTTCAAAGTTTCTTCCAAGAATATTAAATTTAATTTCATCTCCAATTTTTAAATTCATACCTTTTGCAATTTTATCTCCAATGGAAACTAAAAGAGGTCCATCATAATTTTTAGGCCACCACTTACCAGAAATTAATTTAGTATTTTTAGGCATTTCATTACTCCAAGAAAATGCTCTATCTCTTCTTAAGACCCATTCAACTTCTTTATCTACTTTCAAATCTTGAACTGATTGACCATTTATCTGTAGAATACGTCCTCTTAACATGGGCTGTGAATTAAAACTGTTATCTCCTAAATATGATAAAGCGGCAGTCTTAATTTTTTCGATTTGATGAGGCTGTATGTCAATTAAAAAATGGCTAGGTGCTTGTTGATTAATTGCATCGGTAATTCTTTTATCAAGACTTGATTCAATTATATTCAAGGTAATTAAAAGTGATAGTCCTATACTAAAAGAAATTACTATTGATCTTGCAAATGAGTTGCTTTTCGTAATTGCTTTTCTAATGTATTCAAATGTTGTTCCTAATCTGAATTTGATTTTTGACAAAATATAAAATATTAAATTTGTTAATCCATATATAAACACAAAAGAACCTGTCATTGATATCAAAATATAAAATGATAATTTCTTATCATTAATCAAATTCATTGTTAAAACACATAAAAAACATATTAATAGAAAAATTATTCCCTTTATTTTATAAGATGATCTAATCAATGAATTCTCAGATGAGTTTCTTATTAGTTCGATTGGCTTAATTTTGTAAGTTTTTAAAAGAGGAATAATAGTAAATAAAATACATGTAATTAAACCATATAAGAAGCTAATAAAAATTGGTTCAAAAAAAATAGATGGTTCAAATGTATTAAAAATTTCCTGACTTATAATTGGAGAAAAGAGATATGGAATTGATATTCCTACAATTATAGCAGGTATAATACTTATTAAAAATATGACTATAATTTGATTAAGATATATATTTAATACTTTTGAATTTTTTGCTCCCAATGACTTCATAATAGCTATATTTTTAGTTTTCTTAATTATATAACCCTTAACACCATTAGAAATTCCTACTCCAGAAATTAACAAAGTTATCAAACCAACTAATGAAATAAATATTGAGGTTCTTTCAACAAAATTATTAAAATTATTGGTAGTATTTTTAATACTTCTTATTGTGACATTTGTTCCTTGAACTAAATCATTTAAGTAAACTAAATTTATTTTTTTATTATTATTTGGAATAAATTTTATTTTGTATTTTATCAATGAACCAGCCTTCAAAAGACCTGTTTCAATTAAGGACTCTCTAGAAAGCAAAACTCTTGGACCAAAGGTTGCAAAAGAGAACATTCGATCAGGTTCTTTTTCAATTATCCCATTAATTTTAAACTTAGATTTACCTAAATTAATTTGATCACCAACATTAATACCAAGTTGGTCTTTTAAAGATTTATCAATTAAAATATTTTTTGTATTTTTTTTTGTATTTAAAGACAGTTTAAGTTCTTGATTAGGAGTAATTACAACTTTACCAATTAATGGGTAATTGTTATCTACAGCTTTTAATTCTACAATGCGACGCTTTATTTGAGATTGAGAGTTATAAGAAAGCATTGTTCTTAGCTCAATTATTTGAGTTGTTGTACCATTTTCTTCTAACCATTTTTTTATATTTTTTGGAAATTCTTGATAAGTGGTTGATAATTCAAAATTACCACCAAGCATCTCAGCTCTTTTATTATTAACTTCTGATTTAAGGTTTTCGGAAATACTGCCGACAGCTGAAATAATAAATACGCCTAAAAAAATTGAGGCAAAAACAATTTTAAATTCATTGAACGATCCACGTAATTCTCTAAAAGATAAATTTAAGTTTTTTAAAATTTCTAGAAACATCCTGGTTATTTATTTCACTATTAAGCCATTATCTATTTTTATAATTTTATCGCACAACTTTGCCACAGACGTGTCATGAGTGACCAAAATTAATGTAGACCCAAAATCTTTTTTTAATTGGAAAATTAACTTGATCACATCTTCACTATTTTTTTTATCTAAATTCCCAGTTGGTTCATCAGCTATTAAAATTTCAGGATTTGATATTAAAGATCTTGCTATAGCAACTCTTTGCTGTTCTCCACCAGATAGTTGGTGGGGATAATGAAAAATTCTATTTTTTAACCCTACTGCGGTTAACAACTCCATTGCCATTTTATTATTTTTAAAATTACCTGATATCTCAATTGGTAAATTGACATTTTCAATAGCAGTCATTGAAGGTAAGAGGTTGAATGATTGAAAAATTACACCAATATTTTTAGATCTATATAAAGCCAAATCATCTTCTTTAAGATTATGTATAGGCAAATTGTTGAAAAGAATTTTTCCTTTAGATATCAGTTCCAAACCAGCAATACACATAATTAAAGTAGATTTTCCTGCTCCACTTTCACCAATTATACCAACACTTTCATTTTTAAAGATTTTTAGATTAATTCCTTTTAGAACATTTATTGTTTCAAATGTGCTTTTAAGATCTACATGAATATTTTCTAATTCAATCAGTTTTTTTTTATTTTCATTTTTCATTAGAGATGTCATTTAAAAATTTGTGTTTTGAAAAAATAATCTTTCTAAAAGAAATTAATCAGGTTAAATAAAATTATGAACTTTATAATTAGATTATTTTCTGCATTAATTATTACATTTTCTTATATAGAACTTGCTTACTCAAAAACAACAAAAATTATAATTTTTGGAGATAGTTTAATTGCAGGATATGGATTAATTGTTGAAGATAATTTTGTAAATCAATTAAAGCTTAAAACTATAGAAAACAAAATAAACGATGTAACTTTGTTCAATAGTGGTGTTTCAGGAGAAACATCTACTGGCTTGTTAAATAGATATAAATGGGTTCTTGAAGATAATTATGACGGTGTAATTATTCTGATTGGTGCAAATGATGCTTTAAGAGGAATTGATCCAAGCTTAACAAGTCAAAATATCGAAAAAATTTTAAGTTATCTAAAAGAAAAACAAATTCCAACCATGCTAATTGGTATGAAAGCACCCAATAATTTAGGAGAAATATATGTAAATGAATTTAATACAATATATCCTAAGTTATCAAAAAAATATAATACAGCCTATTACCCTTTTTTTCTAAAAGATGTTGCTCTAAAGCCTTCATTAAATCAAAGAGACATGATTCATCCTAACAAAAAAGGCGTGAAAATAATTGTGAACAACTTTTTCCCATACTTTTTAGAATTTTATAAGAGTTTGAAATAATTACCGTCTAAAGATCAAAAACCTTACTATACGCAACAATCCTCTTAAAGCTATTGATCTAAAAAATGGGCTATTAAATAAAATTTTTAACTTATTTCTTATTTTGGGTAATTTGTTTTTAAATAGCCACAATATTACAAATAATAAAATAAAAATTAATATTGTTTTAATCATTTTAAATTAAGGCTAATTTCACCCAATTCACCAAAATTAGCAGTCACAATATCACCTGTAATAATCGGTATTGGTTTAGAGCACGTTCCTGTTGAGACTATCATATCTTTTTCAAGTAAAATATTATTTTGAGATAATTCGTTCACCAACCAAGTTAATGCAATTTTAGGATCTCCTAATACGTTAGATCCAATCCCTTGATGTACAAATTTTGAATTTGATATTGAAACTTTATGATTAGAAAAATCTATATCTTTCCAGTCCACATCAACAGGTTTAGAAAAAACAAATTGATCAGCACATGCATTGTCAGCAATAAGACTTAGTTCTCCAACTGTAGAGAAGTTATTGAACCTAGAGTCAGGCAATTCAATTGCTAAATGTAAGGTTTCAACTAATTCCATTACTTCTTCTACTTTGTAATATGACTTGTTTGGTTTTATTTCAGTTCCAATTTTAAAAGCAAATTCAGGTTCAGCAACTGCCATCTGATTACTTCCTAATATTAGATTACTGTTTGGAATTTTTGCCTTTTCTTTGAAAATTCTACCCGCTAAAGGACCTGAAACTCCTATATGATTTTGACCATCTTTGCTAGTGGCTGCTATTTTCCAACCTAATATTTTATTTTCACTTATAATTTCAATTTGCTCTTGAATTTTATAAGCATCTCTTCGTGAATTAGGCTTCATCCTATCTGACAAAGAATCTAATTTTTTACCTTCATTCCAACTTTTCCAAATTAATTTTGCAACTTCCATTTATAAAAAATTCCTTACTAATCAAAAATCTTAATAATTTTTTATTTATTTGTATCATTAAAGTTTTTGAATAGTATTTTATACAAACTTGATTTTGAACTACTTTGAATATTCCACTTTTTTTTTAATAATCTATAGAGATACAAACATCCTATACCTATCAATAAATATAAAATAGCTGATGGATCTTCCATGTATATACTCATAATAATTTTTTTATTATCCTAATTTCATATTTTAACTAAGTTTAGTCAAGAAAAGTATTGTATTAAATTATCGAGTTTCAAAAAGCCTTATTATTTATTATATTCTTTCAACTCATCATTTCACTTTAATTTTATTTTGTGTTAATAAAAAAGCATGAAAGTTGTTGTTGGTATTTTTTTATTCTTTTGTGTGCTGAATATAGCTATGTATTCTATGTCTTTTTTTGGATAGTCAAAAAATCCATAAATATGTCAAATTTGTTTTTTCCAATCTGGACCTAACATGCACATCCATAAACCTAATCCTGTAGCTAAAAGACCAAAGCTAACACCATAAAAAACATAGTTTAATGATAAGTCATAAAAAGTTACATAATAACATATAATTGAAACTGATAATAATCTAATTATACCTACAATTACAGGATAAAATATCTTTCCTAGGCCTTGACTAGCAAAATACAAAGTTTGCCCTGCAGCAAAAAAACAGTAAAAAGGAGCAACAATTATCAAATATGAGGTTGCATAATCTCTAATTAGGGTGCTTGACTCAAAATTATTTAACCAAACATCTGGGAAAATAGTTACAGTTGCACCTAATAATCCAACGACACAAAAAGAGATAAATGCACCTGTCCATGCTATCATTTTTGCTCTAGGTAATTGTTGTGCACCTACATTTATCCCAACTGATGCTGTTAGCACTGAACCAATTCCAAATACAAGCGGTGTGATAATTATTTCTAATCTACTTCCTAAGCCGTATCCCGCAAGAGCCTCAACACCATGTTTGCTTATAGCGGCAGTAACAACGGCAACAGTCCCAGCAATCGTTATACTATTAATTAATCCTCCACCACCAACTTTCATAATATCTTTAAAAGAACTTAAACTAATTGAACATGGAGTTAGTTTGATAATTTTTTGTTTAAGTCGTAAATTAAACATTAAATATAATGCCATTATAAAATGGCTAATCACCATAGCTACTGCAGGCCCTATAATCCCAATACTTGAAAAACCAAACCACCCTAGAGTCAATGTTCCTGCACAGATGATTTGAAAAAAACAACCAATAATTTGAATGATTGCAGGTGTAATAACATCACCAATTGCTCTGAAGATTGCTGAAAGAATATAAACCAACCATATAAAAATAGCACCTCCAAAACTGACCTGTGCGTACCATATAGCATTTTCTAAAACATCACCTTTAGCCCCCATCTTTATAAAAATATAATCTGGAAAGAATAAAAAAAACGTCGAATAAATTAGAGAAAGAACTATTGCAATAATGATTGCATGCCATGCAGCTGAATTAGCCCCGGAGATATTGCTTTTACCCAAATGTCTCGATATTGATGAAGTTGTAGCCCCCCCTATAGCACCAGCTGACATCATTTGCATTACAGTTAAAAATGGAAAAACCAACGCTAAACTTGCTAATTCTATATTTCCTAACTTAGATATAAAAAAAGCATCCATGAAAATAATTATTGGCATTGAAGAAACGCCTAAAAAATTAGGTAAAGATAACTTACAGACCATTTTAAAGACAGAGCCTTTTAATATAATATCTATGTTGTTTTTCATAAGCTCAGTTGTAAGTTTTTATTATAAAGATAGAGGTGGACAAAGCCCCTTTGATTTTAGTATGTCAAATGCCTTGAAAGTATTTTCTACACCCTCTTTTACTGTTATAGAAGGATAATTTCCTACATAAGTCCGTAATGGACTGTCATCCAAATTTGGTGGAAATGGAAATGGTTTTTCAATATATCTTACTTTAGCATTTGGTTTAAGTTGTTTTAATAGGGATACTCCATATTCTATAGTTTCACAGCTACCATTAAGATTAAATACTTTTGCATCTGACATATCCTCACTTATTGCACTAATAAAGGCTGAGGCTGCTTCTCCAACGTATAACCAACTATATTTCCCATTAAAAGGTATTTCATATTCTTTATTTAAGACAGCTGCTTGAATTGCCAAAGTATTTTTGGAACTCATACCCTGATCTCTTGCCAGACCATAAACAATATTTGGCCTAATACCAATTGAAGGCACATCCCAATCAGCCCAGTAAACATACGCAGTGTGCTCATTAGCTAACTTATAAGCACCATATAAAGTTTCTTTCCATGGTCCTTTTGGTGGCATAGCTAATGCGGCTACCGACGAAGCATAAACTGTTCTTTTTAATTTTATTTCTTTTGCAATTTGAAGAATATTTATTGTTCCCTCAACGTTTACACGTGCACCTAAAGCAGGGTCGGCAGCACAGAATGGAACTTGTAGTCCAGCCAGATGAATAATTGCGCTGGGTTTATAATTAATAATGATATTTTTTAAAATACTAAAATTTGTAATATCACATGCTTCCCATTTTATCTTAGCAGCCTCTTTTCCAAGTATAAGCTCTAAACGATCCTTTTTGTTAGATAAGTCTATGCCCACGCAAGGTATACCAGATCTGTGAAGAATAGATAATATCCAACTGCCTATACAACCACCTGAACCTGTTACAATTACAGGTGAATTGAAATTATGCTCTTTTAAGAGAAATTTTTCTGTTAGAAACTCTAAATGCATTTTGAATTACCAATTATTATTAATGTAAACTCAATATAGACTACAAGCAAAAGTAAGAAATTACAAAATCTCTTTAACAAATTTATTTATGTCTTTTGCTAATGTTTTTGGTTTTTCCATTGCAGCAAAATGTCCTCCCGAACTATGAGAAGACCAATCTTTGATGTTTTTATAAAACTGAGACGCCAAGCTGATTGGTGGGGAAAATAATTCTTTTGGAAACTCACTATAACCCATAGGAGTTTTAATTGGCTCTTTTTTACTAATAGGCCAATCTGATCTGTGTCTAGCATAATATGGCCAGAATGAAGCGCCTATACATCCTGTTATCCAATATAAAGTTATATTAGCTAACAACTTATCTATGCTAATTTTAGAAAATAAATCACCATCATGATCTGTCCAAGTATAAAATTTTTCACTTATATATGCACATAATGATACTGGTGATGCATTTAATGCATGAGCAAGAGTAAATGGCTTAGTACCTTGTAGTTGTTGGTATCCAGTTTCGTATAAAATAAATTTTTTAAGCTTAAGATAATATATTTCTTCTGCTTTGTTTTCAGGTGACTTGTCCAATCCTCTTGGGATTGGCAACATATTTAAGTGTATACCTCTTATGGAATCTGGATCCTTATTAGACATAATAGATGCAATAAAAGAACCTAAATCTCCACCTTGGATAAAATAATTTTTATAGCCTAAACAATTCATAAGTTTCACAAAATGATTAGAGATTTCTACAAGATCCATCGGTTTTTGGTTTTTAGAGAAAGAAAATCCAACATTTGGTAATGATGGAATCACAAGATCAAAAGGTTGACTTCCTGACAAATTATTTTCGTTTGGATTTGTCAATAAAGGGATAAGATCAAAAAATTCAAATATTGATCCCGGCCAACCATGTATAAGTAACAATGGTAATGCGTTATTCTCAGGCGATTTTAAATGTAAAAAATGAGTTTTTGTATCCTTATCAATGAAATAAAATTGATCAAAAGAATTTAGTTCTCTCTCAGATTTTTCCCATGAAAATTTATTTTCCCAATAATCTAAAATATGAGCAAGTCTATTATAACTAATGCCTGCATCTTTATTAAAATCCGTTGCCCAATCTATAATTCTACTATTAGAAATTTGTAATTTTAGGTTTTCTATCACTGTTGGATTTGTAACTGAAACAAATTTTTTCATAATTAATAAAAGCTCTTATTCTATTTAAAAATATTTATATGATAATCATTGTTTTTCAAAAAAAAAGAACCAAATATTAATTTTAATCAAGCACAAAGTACTACAATGCAAAATTCATTCAAAAAAATACTTCTTAATTTATTTCTTATTTTAAACATTTTTACTTATTTTAACTATTCTTCCAATGCAGATACTTTCGTTTATTCTGGTGGTTGCTTTTGGTGTACTGAAGCTGATACAGAAAAACTTGATGGCGTGTCTGATGTTATAAGTGGCTTCACTGCAGGCACAACTAAAGATCCAAAATATATACCTGGGCAGTGGGGAGATCATCGTGAGGCTGCATTAGTAATATACGATCCTAAAAAAATTACATTTAAAGAACTTGTAACTCATGTATTTAAGACAATAGATTATGAAGACAATAATGGGCAATTTTGTGATAGAGGTAGATCTTATACACCAGCAATTTATTATAAAAATGATATGGAGAAAAAAATCATATTATCTCTAGCACCAAAATCATCAATTGTGCCAGTTGAAAAAGAAACCAAATTTTATCCAGTTAGAGAAGAACATCAAAATTATTATAGAAAACAAAATTATAAATATGAATATTACAGATTTATGTGCAGAAGAGATAGTAGATTGGAACAATTAAATAATTATTAAACTTTAGCTAAATCTCTATTTCCTCTTGGATCTACCCAACCAATTAAACCGTCTTCTCTTTTGTATATCATATTAAGTCCACTATGTTTTTTATTTCTGAACATTAATGCTGATATGTTCCCAAGTTTCATTTTTTCGAGAGCATCAACAACAGTTAACTCTTCAATTTCTGTATTTAGTTCTGCAAAAATAAGTGGTTCATCGTCATTGTTTTGTTCTTTTTTAAAATTATTTGAAGAGGGCTCATTTATTATTTGGAACTGAGCATCTAATACATTTGATTTATGTGAATTTTCATTTTGTTTATAATTTTTAATTCTTCTTTTATAACGCCTTAGTTGTTTTGAAAGTTTCTCTAAAGTGGAATCGAATGCTAATTTTGCGGTTTCACCACTTGATTGAGCTGTAAATTCCATTTTTTTTGTAATATGAAGTACTATGATAATATAAAAAATTTTATTTTTTTTTGAAAGACTTATAATTGATGAAACAGCGTTAGGAAAATATTTATTAACCACTTGAATAAGACTTGAATTGGAATATTTGGAAAAGGTTTCACCTACTTTAACTTGCTTTCCAAATATTTTAAAATTCATAAATGCAACCTCTAGCTATTACTATTAAAAAATTTATTCTGTACTATTGTCAATAATTTTATTTTCAACATACTAAATAATTAATATATATAATTAAATATGTGAATTTTAATGAATTGTTACTTAATAGTAAAATCAGACACAAGACTTGTAGATCAAAAAAAGTTTGAGAATTGGTATGCTAACGTAAATCTTAGTGAATTAAAGAGAGTATTTATGGCTAAAAATGCAAAAAAAGGTTGGATAAAAAATACAAATTATCATCTTGCCATATACGAATTTGAAAACAACAAGAATGCTGAAAAAGCAATTAATTCAAAAAATTTAGAAATTCTTATAAAAAAATTTGATCAGAAATGGGATAACAGTGTTAAAAGAACAAAGGCATTGACTAAGTTAATCCAAATAATTTGAAATATATTTATTAAATTTGATTAGATATTTCAATTAAGTTTTTATCTGGATCTCTTAAATATATAGACCTTATTGGACCATTAGCACCAGTTTTTTTAACGGGCCCATCTTCAATTTTAATGTTAAATCTATTAAATTTTTTTATCCAATCGTCAATATTAATTTCGCTTAAAAAGCAAATATCCATTGCACCTGGAATTGGATTGTTCGCGTGAGGTTTAAAAGGTTTTGAAGCTTCATGTAAATTTATTTTTTGTCTATCAAATTTAAGAGATTTTCTCTTTACATTGTCTGTCGATGATAAAAACTCTTGTAATTCCATTCCTAAAATATTTGAATAAAAATCTATAGATTTATTTAAATCTGATACAGTTATTACAACGTGGTCTATACTAAATGATATAATAAATTTCTTTATATTAGTTAAGAAGTTATGTATGTCTTACAATAATTATTTAAAAATATTAAATAGAAAGTTAAATGAACTGTGATCTCAAAAATAAATTTGATTTATGTGATTTTTTTAATTTTTTTGTTACCCCTCAAATCTATAGCAGTTGATGTGCACCTACCATCTGCAGGATTTGATTGTTCTGATACAAATAACAAGTTTGAGTTTTTATTTGATAGATCAAAAGATATGGATAATCCGAAAGTTTACAGAAGAATAAAAGGTAAATTTGTATTGATTGGAAATTTGTTAGCAGAAAAACAAGGGGCTTATGTCATTTGGGAAGATAAATATTTCTTTACAACGACTGATTTTGCATGGACGTTCGATAAAGTAACATCAAAATTATCATCCGTGGTATTAAGTGTAGGATTAGGAACAGAAGATTTGAATAAAATACCAAAACCAATGACATGCATGCAAAAGATTTTTTATTACTAAATTTTTAAAACATTTGTTTTGACTTAATTATTTATAAGTAATAAAGATAATTTACCTGTGGACGCGTAGCTCAGCTGGATAGAGCAACTGCCTTCTAAGCAGTAGGTCAGAGGTTCGAATCCTCTCGCGTTCACCATTTTTAAAGTCTCTAGCATTGTCTGGGTTAGGATTGACAAAAGGTGTTCCTACATGCTTTACGGGTGACATCAAATTTGGATAATCTTCAATGTATCTTATAAAAAATTTAAATGTGAAACAATTCAAATTGTTTTTTTGATATACTTTTAATAAATAAAACCAAAAAAATGTAACGCTTTAATTAATTGTTAAATATAGGATTTATTCCCATCTTATATATGATATGGCAAAAGTTGAACAATAATATATATCTCTATTACCACCTGCAGTTAAAAACATTCCATTCGCTAATCGTGAACCTGTTTTTACTTTATCCAAAATTGTGCCATTTTTTATATCTATCACAACTATAAAATCTTCATTATTTTTAAAATCATTTATTACAAGTTCCCCTGTTTCTGGAAATACAATTGGTTGCATTGTAGGTCTAATATCTATTTTCCAAATAGTTTCTAGTTTTTCACTGAAATCTCTAATACCTGCCAATCCTCCATTTATGCTATCCCAGGCTATACATATGTTAAATTCAGGAACATGAACAGGTGGGGCTATAATCCCACCCCCTGAAATACCAAAAGGATAAATTTCTTTAATAGTTTCATCTTTCATTGAAACTTTTAGTAACCTTTGCGGATTGGACCAAGGTGTTTTCCTTCTCCAACTAAGTCTATGACTTGGTGTTTCAAATCGACCATTAGGCATACTTTCAAAAATAGCTCGAACTGAGTCAATATCCCCATTATCCATTATCCATAAATGATTTTCTGAAATACAACCATCCCAAGCTAACCCATTATTTTCTTTTAAAAATCTATACCTAGGAGACCAATTATTATCGAGCAATAATTCATTTTTGCAAACCTTAATTCTCCATATATGTTCAATACCAGGGACGTATATGAATTCATTATTATTTTCATCATAATCACTTGCAATTCTTCCCATAGAACCCTCAGGCAAAATTAGAGGATCTCCAATCATTTCTAAAGTGTTAGCATTTAATCTAGTGATTGTGGATCCTATATCATTAGATAGCCTTAAATCTTTTGTAATAATTGTTCCGTCAGATAATATTAGTAAACCATTATGAGCTTGATTTACTGATAGTTTTTTCTCTATTATAATTTCACATTCCTTCGACAACCTATGCATATATCTTCCGTTTACTTTGTATAAGTCACCATTAGCGTGAGCTGCAATAGCTCCACACCAAACGTGTCCGCCAGCAGGTAATTTAGGTGATTCATTTATTGTTTCAAGTGTAAATGGATTTACTTTTTTTATCCAACCATAAGGTTCAGGTCCTGACCAAGCTGGCATGGTTCCACCAATATAGACCTCAGAGTTACCTCTTTTTATTGCCATAACATTCCATCTGTCATTAGTAACCGTGGTTACAATAGCATTACCCTCGTGAGCCCACAGACCACCTGCAGAAGCTTTTTGTCTTCTGTTGCCACCACATTCAACTGGCCAATTTGACTCATAGTATCCAGGTAGAAATTGATCTCTATCTTTTAATGTCATTCATAAACTCATTTTTAAAATTATAATAATTTTAAATACGTCAATTATACATATCCCTTAATACGTTTTTAAGAACCTTACCGGAAGCATTTTTTGGAAGAGAGTCTGTAAAAATAATTTTTTTTGGTATTTTAAATTTTGCTAATTTATCCTCGCAAAAATTTACTAAATTTGTCTCAAAATTATCATCACAATCTTTAACAGGAATGACAATAGCAGCCACAACTTCACCCCATTTATTGTCTGGAGCTGCAATTACTGCCACTTCAGAAACTAAAGGATAACTTAATAAGACGTTTTCCACTTCAATAGGATATATATTTTCTCCTCCTGATATAATTACGTCTTTAATTCGGTCTTTTATAAAAAGGTATTTGTTGTTGTCTAAAAATCCAGCATCTCCTGTATGAAACCATTCATTTATTATTACTTTATTAGTTTCTGTATCATTATTGAAATAACCACTCATAATTTGCGGACTTTTGCATATTATTTCACCAATTTCATATCTTGGTAATTCATTTCCTTTGTCATCTATAATTTTAACTTCAGAATTAGTGAAGCATTTACCACATGACTCTAACATTTTTTTGCTTTCAGTTTCTGACAAGTTCAAAGACATAAACATACCAGTAGTTTCTGTTAATCCATAAACATGAACAAAATCAGTATTAGGAAAAATTAATTTTGCTTTTTTTAATAAATTAACAGGCATTGGTGAAGCACCAAAAACTAGTGTTTTTAAATCATTAATAATAAGTTTATTTTTTTCAGCGACGCTGCATAACATGTGTATGACAGAAGGCACAAGTAAAGTACATGTAACAAATTTGTCAGTAATTTCATTTATAATTTCTTCAGGATGAATGTCCACCACCAATATATTTTTACAACCTACAGCTAAGCCAAAAAACAACCAGGCACTCCCTGCAATATGAAATAGTGGCATACAAACTAAACTAATAGAATTTTCTTTGAATGGACCTAGTTTATCTTTTCCGTGTATTATTAAAGAAATTATATTCCTATGATTAATTAAAACGCCTTTTGGATGGCCAGTAGTTCCGGATGTATACATTTGGAAAAGTGTATCTACTGGGTTAATATTAAATTCAAGGTTATTAGTTTTATCTTTTAAAAATCCGTCGTAATCACCATTTGCTGTAATTTTTACCTTTTTTTTTGTAAGCAATGATTTTAACTTTATTTTATTTATCTGTTCTTCAAAATCTTGACCAAAAAATATCATTTTGGCTCGTGAGTCACTTAAAATGTACTCTATTTCTTTATGTGCTAATCTGAAATTTATAGGCACCAAAACTATGTTCAACATGGAACATGCAAACATTAATTCACAAAACGCAACATCATTTTTACAAAATAAAGCTATTCTATCATTCTTCTTTAATTTATTTTCTATTAAAGCGTTACTTAATCTTTTGACTCTCCAATACAACTGTTCATAAGTTAACGTCAGATTTGGAGTTTCAATAGCTATTTCCTCAGGACATAAATTAAGGTTTTGCTCTAAAAAGTTGTGCGTTAATTCAAAATCAAATTTTCTTTTCATATTTTTCATAAATTAACATTATTGATTTTTTGTTAAAATTAAAATTAATTCTGTCAAAGTTTATTATTTTTTTTCTACGACCAAAGTGAGATTGATTTTGATAATTTAATATTTCAATTGTAATAATATCACCTTTTTTTAAATGCCTATGTAATTTAAATTAAACAAATTTTTTTGTTAATTATTGATTTATTAATTTTTTTTTGGAAAAATTAAAGTTAGTTATAATAATTAAGGGATAACTAAATATGATTATAAATAAAACCTCAAGTTCGTGTGGTGCTATTATAACTGATATTAATTTAGAAGAAGGTTTTTCAAACCAAGAAATGACTACTCTTTTAAATTCAATTTATGAACACAAATGTCTTGTAATTAAAAATCAAGACTTTTCTCATAAGGGATATAAGAGATTCGGATCCGAATGGGGTACTTTAATTAAACATATGCTAGAGTATTTAAGAGCACCCTCATTTCCAGAACTAATGGTTATAGGTAACACAGAAAAAAAGGACAAAGATGATGCAATTAGAAACGGTGCAGCAGTTTGGCATAGTGATGGTACATACATAGAAGATTCTACAACTATCACCATGCTTCACGCCAAAGAAGTTCCAGTAGATGGAGGCGAAACTTTGATAGCAGATTTAGCGAGTGCTTATGAAGATTTAGACACTAAATTAAAAAAAGAGATAGAAAATTTAAGAGCTCTTCATTTTTATGGGAAAGCTGAATTTGATAAAGATGAACACGTTCCTGCACCAATTAGAACAAAAAAACAAAAAGAAGCTAATCCGATTTGTGAAAAACCTTTAGTAATGAAACATCCTTATTCTGGAAAAAAATCTTTATATGGAATCACGCATTCACCTTTTAAAATTATAGGGAAATCAGAGGCTGAAACAAAAGAAATACTTAAAAAATTAAAGGATTTCGCAACACAAGATAAATATATTTACAGCCATAAATATGAAGTAGGAGATGTATTGTTGTTTGACAACTTTACTACTATGCATAGAGCAAAATCAAATATTGATGTTGTGAATAAAAAAAGAACAAACTCAAGACTACTTTGGAGATTAAGCTGTAAAGGAAAGCCTAGATTACTAAACTAATAGTATCGATTTTAAAATATAATTTGACATTTCATAATTAAATATCGTCAAATTAAATTTAATTAACTAGTGAAAGAATTTAATTATTACTTAAATGGGAGGAAAGAAATGAACTTTTTAAAATTTTTTAAGATTTTATTAACTTCAGCTATTTTTATGATTTTTTCCTTTGTAGCTAGCGCTGACAAGGAAATAAAAATAGGGGTTATATTTGATTATACTGGCCCTTTAGCTGGTGGTGGATCAGATCTTCAAGCTCTTGGAGTTAAGATTGTTATAGACCATTTTAATAAAAAAGGTGGTGTAGAGGGCTACAAAATCAATGCTGTATATGCTGATGCACAATCGAAACCTGAAGTAGCTATTAATGAAGCTACAAGACTTGTTGAACAAGAAAAAGTTGACATGTTATTAGGATTTTACTCAAGTGCTCAATGTGTGCCTGTATCAGCTAAATTGAATGCAATGAAAAAATTCATGTGGATAACAACATGTATTTCACCAGCAGTTTTAAAAGATAGAAACCTTAAATATGTATTTAGACCTCAAGTCCATGGAGGAAAATATGGAGAATACTCTGTAGACTTTTTAAAAGGTACATCTAAAGAAAAATTGGGAATTGATCCTAAAAAACTTAAGGTTGCTATTATCCATGAGGATGGGCCATACGGATCAGGCGTTGCAGGAGGAAACGAGTCTCAAGCAAAAAAACATGGTATGAATATAGTTTTAAAAGAAGGTTATTCTTCTACTGCACCAGACTTGTCCTCTCTTGTGACTAAACTTAAAAGAAAAAGACCAGATGTTATTTTGCACACTGGATATAATCCAGATATCACCTTATTTCTTAGACAAGCCAAAGAACAGGGTTTAAAGTTTAAAGCATTAATTGGTCATGGAGCAGGTTACGGAGTTGCAGATAAGCTTTTTGATGCAATTGGAAGTGACGCAAATTACATTTACAATGTTGATCCAGTATCTATATGGCTTTTAAACCCTAAATCAATCGCTCCAGGATTACCTGAGATAACAAAATTAGTTGGTGAAGAATACATGAAAGCAAAACCAGATACTAAGTCTAAATCTGCACATGTTGGAATGGGAGCTTCTAACTCATATGTCTTCTTTAGTGATGTTTTACCTAGAGCTATTAAGAAGTATGGAGGAATAGATACCGAATCACTTAGAAAAGCTGCTCTGGATACAAATATTCCTGCTGGTGGTACTTTACTTGGATATGGTGTGAAATTTCCAAAAGACGGATCAAGCAACATGATGGGTCAAAACCAGTTGGCAGCACCAGTTGTAATGCAATATATAGACAGGGAAATCAAAATTTCTTGGCCAAAAAATTTACAAACTGCAGATCCAGTACTGCCCCTACCAAAATCATCTCCTTATGCGAAATAATTTTTAGAATTTTAAAGGAGAAAAACAATGCTAACAGTTAAAAATTTAACAAAAGTTTTTGGAGGATTTACAGCTGTTAGCTCTGTTGACTTTTCAGTCGAAAAAGGAGAAATATTGGGATTAATAGGACCAAATGGTTCTGGGAAAAGTACAATATTCAATATGCTTTCGGGTGTTCACTTTCCCACAACAGGTTCTATTAATTTTAATAATAAAGAATTGTCAGGTTTATATCCCCATGTTATATGTAATTTGGGAATTGGTAGAACATTTCAAATACCTAGACCTTTTAAAAGATTATCTATACTAGAAAATGCAGCTTTAGCTGGTTATTTTGGAAGTAATAAACAAATAAGTAAATCAGAAGCTTGGTCTAATGCTGAAGAAGCTCTGTCTTTAGTAGGATTAAGTTCAGTTGCAAATGAAGAAATAGCAACACTTGGAGCAGCTGGTTTAAAAAAACTAGAATTAGGAAAAGCGTTAGCAACAAGACCTAGTCTACTGTTAGCTGATGAAAGCTTAGGTGGACTTGATCATTCAGAAATGGATCAAGCTGCTCAAATGCTTAAAAATATAAGAGATGAATTAGACATCACAATTATTTGGGTAGAACACATAATGGGTGTTCTAATGAAAGTTGTTGACAGAGTTATGGTTTTAGACAGTGGAAAAAAAATTGCAGAAGGCTCACCACTTGAGGTTACAAAAGATAAAAAAGTTATTGAAGTATATTTAGGTTCAGATGCTGAAGAAAGTTCTGAAGCTGCTAAAAGATAAAGGATCTTTGTGTCATGTTAAATGTTTCAGGTTTAAATGCTGGATATGGATCATTTCAAGCTTTGTTTAATATTAGCATTAAAGTTAATGCTGGAGAGGCTGTAGCAGTTATTGGCCCCAATGGTGCAGGAAAAACAACATTAATGAGGGCTATTTCAGGTCTAATGCCTGTGAAAAGTGGTAATATTGATATGGAGGGTACTGAAGTAACCAAAACCCCACCTCATGATATAGTAAAATTAGGTATTGCGCACGTTCCAGAACATAGAAGATTGTTTCCAAGAATGTCAGTAGAAGATAACTTAAGAATGGGTTCCTATGCTCCTCAATTTAGGGCTAATTTTAATAAAAGACTTGAATTTGTTTATTCATTATTTCCAAGAATGCAAGAAAGAAGAAATCAATTAGCTGGGACAATGTCAGGTGGTGAACAACAAATGTGTGCAATTGGTCGAGCCTTAATGTCTGACCCAAAAATTCTTCTCATGGATGAACCATCCGCGGGTTTAGCTCCTGTTATTGTACAACAAGTTTTTGATTTAATAAAAAAAATAAAGAATGAAGGACTTACAGTGCTTATAGTTGAACAAAATGTTAAACAAGTTCTTAAAGTGGTAGATAGAGCCTATATAATTGAAGCAGGATCTCTAAAAATGGGTGGAACCTCTTCAGAGTTACTTGGAAGTTCTGAAGTTCAAAAAGCATATTTGGGAATGTGAGGTAAAAATGGCTGAATTTTTAGATTCATTATTTAGTATATTTTTCATAGAAACACTTATGAATGGGCTATTATTAGGTGGTATACTCGCATTATTGTCAGTTGGTTTGAATTTAATATTTGGCGTTATAGACGTTGTTTGGATTTGTTATGCTGAAATAATTATGGTTGGTATGTACCTTATATTTTATTTAAACAATGATCTGGGGATTCACATAATACCTTCTATGATAGCAGGTATTTTATTTTCTGGTTTGGTAGGATGGCTGACACATAAACTAGTAATAGCAAAATTAATTGATGCCGCTCCAATTAATCAGCTCATTGCCACTGGTGGTTTACTTTTCTTTTTTCAAGGTGCAGCGATGATCGTTTTTGGTATCGAATTTAGAAATATGGGCGTAAGCTTAGGAAGTTTAGCTGTAAATGAAGATATTTATCTTTCATGGACTAGGCTAATCTCTTTTGCAATATCAGGTTTAATAGTTGTTGCTTTATATTTATTTCTATCAAGGAGTTATTTGGGAGCAGCTATAAGAGCAATAAGCCAGGATAAAGAAATAATGAGCTTGATGGGGGTAGACACAAAAAAGCTATATCTACTAACTTCAGCTATTGGCGGGGCATTAGCAGGCCTTGGTGGTTGTCTATTAGTTTTACAATATGATGTACATCCTTTTATAGGCCTAAGTTTTGGACCTATAACCTTTATTATTTGCGTTATGGGTGGCCTTGGAAATATGGTGGGGGGATTTATAGCTGCATTTATTTTTAGTGAATTAATAACTATAGGTGGCTATTTTGCCGAAATTGAATGGGGATATGTACTAGCATTTGTTTTTTTCATAATTATGATGTTTGTAAGACCTGAGGGTCTGTTTGCGAGGAAGTCATGAATAATAAAAATTTTATTGGTTTTTTAGCTGTATTTTTATGTCTTTTGCCATTGATTGGGGTTAAGGGTTATCCTTTACATATCGTGATTACTATATTGATATGGTCATTTGCATATACTGGTTGGTCTATAATGGGAAGGTTTGGACTAGTTTCATTAGGACATGGTGCATTTATGGCAATGGGTGGTTATATAACTGCTTTATTGTGGAATTATTTTGGAATGTCTCCTTGGTTAGGTATTCCAATTGCTTTAACTATTACAGGGATTTTGGCATTAATTGTAGCCTATCCATGTTTTAAATTTAGAATAGTAGGTCATTATTTTGCACTTGTAACATTAGCGCTTTCAGAAGTTGTAAGACAAGTAATTATTGCAACTAGAGATTATACTGGGGGATCCCTTGGATACACACCTGAACCTCATGGGGAAGGATGGTCTATTTACGCAATTCAGTTTCCTGATGACAGAATGGTTTTTTTGTATATAGCTGTATTTACATGGCTAGTAGGCATAATTATTTGGAAGATAATTGATGGTTCTATGTCTAGATATGCTTTAGAGGCAATCTCCGAGGATGAGGATGCATCTTCCGCTATAGGTGTCAAAGTTACTAAAGAAAAACTTAAAATTACAATTTTAAGCGCTGTTATGACTGCATTTGCTGGTGCTCTTTATTGCCAATATCAAATGTTTATCTCACCAGATACTATTGGTGGCGTAGGTATTTCTCTTCAAATCGTTTTTGCAGTGGTTGTTGGAGGTATTTATAGTGCTTTGGGTCCTACTGTTGGTGCGATTATTACTTTATTTCTTGCAGAAATACTAAGAATTTCTATAGGTACCGCAACAGTAAATTTAACTGAAAACCTAACGATTAATGCAGCAGGTTTCCCATTGTTTATATATGGAATAATGTTAATAGGATTTATTATCTTTTTGCCTAAAGGAATTGTTGGTGGCTTATCCGATTTTATAAGCAAAAAAGGAGAAACATCACTTAATGCCAAATCATCAAATGCAAAATGAATATAGGCATTCTAGGATTTGGAGCAATAAATCAGAAGGTGTTTCAATATTTTTCACCGATAGGAACAAATATTAGATTTAGCAAAATTCTTGTTAGAGATGCTAAGAAATATGCAAATTTTAATAATGACCTAATTACGGATGATCCAGATATTTTTTTTGAAGAATGCTTTGATTATGTTTTAGAAGGTGCTGGACATGAGGCACTGTTTTCTTACGGACCAAGGGTTCTAAAAAATCAATCAAACCTTTTGATTACATCAACTGGAGCACTTACAGATGATGTTTTTTTTGAAAAATTAATTTCTCTTAGCAAAAAGCATAAAAGTATAATAATGATTCCATCTGCAGGTATAGGAGCATTAGATATTTTAACTGCATCATCTTATGGAAAACTTGATGAAGTTAATATAACTGTTAGAAAAAATACGGCGGCTTGGTTTGGGACAATTGCAGAACATGAGTTTGATTTAAAAACTTATAATGACAACCTAATATTGTTTTCAGGCACTGTTAGAGAAGGGGCAAAACTTTATCCTCAAAATGTTAATATTTCTGCCACAGTTGCTTTGTCAGGCTTAGGTTTAGATAAAACAAATTTAAAAATTATATCCGATTCTTCAATTGACACACACATAATATCAGTAAATGCTAAAGGTGATTTTGGAGAATTTAATTTTGAAGAAAATGTAATACCATATGAAGAAAATCAAAAAACTGGTAAGATAGTATCACTTGCAATCATCAAGAGCATCCAAAATCTAAATGCGAATTTAGTTATAGGCACATAGTTTTATATATAACAAGGACCATCTATCAAAGGATATTTGTCTAAAAATTTTTCGTTTATGCTAATACCTACACCAGGTAAATCTGATGGAATAACAGTTCCATCTTTATATAGTTTAAATGGAACTTGATCCATATCATCTCTAAATGGATTGAAGGCTGTTACATCACCTTCAAAAAAACCTGCATTATCTACTGAGGCTAAAATATGAATTGATGCAGCCATGTTTATTCCAGTTAATGATGTATGAGGATTAATAGATACATTCCATCCAGACATAAGATTAGCAATCCTTATAACTTCAGTTATTCCTCCTGCTTTAGATACATCTGGCTGAGCATAATTAATTACATTATCTTCAACTAATCTAGAGAACTCAAATCTAGTAAAATGATTTTCGCCTGCTGCTAATGATAAATTACCAAATGTTTTAGCTGTTCGATAATTATTGAACTCCATTGCAGGAAAAGGTTCTTCAAGCCATGTAATTTGTTGGTCTTCGTAAAATGGTATAGCCATTTGAGCATCTTTTATTGTATAATTAGTATTTGCGTCTACCAAAATTTCAACGTCATCATGTAATACTTTTCTTACTTGCGTGACTCTATCCATATCATTTTTAATTTTATCCCCAACTCTTAATTTAACTGCCTTGTATCCTTTACTTACATGACTTAAAGCCTCCTCTCCAAGAGATATAGGATCTTGCCATCCTAAAGCAATACCTCCAGCATATGCCTTGATTTTATTCTTTCCTCCACCCAATAATCTATATATAGGGGTATTGAAAAATTTTCCTTTGATATCCCATAAAGCTATATCAATTCCGCTTAAAGCCATAGTTGATGCATAACCCATACCATGGCTTGATAGTTGCATTTTGTAGATTTTTTCCCAAACACTTACGGTGTTTAGTGCATCCATGCCTAACAACAACTCCTTAAACGTTGTATCAATAAGTTTAGCAATTGCCCCAGGACACCTTCCATGATGTGCTTCGCCCCATCCTATTATACCTTCATCAGTAGTTACTTTGATTAACACTGCGTCTCTTTTAACTGCCAATCCAATTCCAAGTCTTACACCTGATCCCTGAGGAACTTTGAAAGAAATTGGAAATGCCTTAATATCTGTAATTTTCATTGTTTTAATTACCCTTTTTTTTGATTATAATCATAAATTTATTATTAAAATAAAAGTTATTTTATCCAATCTGAGTACCATTTCTTAAATAAATAATATTGATCTTCCGCATAAGCAATTTGACTTTTACTTAACTTATCGGTCGGATTAAAATGCAAATCATAAGCTTTTTCACCGTTTAAAACCATCAAGTATTTATAATAGAGTACTAGATCTGGACCTTCATCAAATGAAGATAAAACTGCAAGAGCATCTTCAAGTTCTTTAGCTTTTTTTCTAGCTAAAGAGTCACCTTTTGCAGCTTTTTTACATAGATCAATTAATTGTAAAACTTCTTTTGGAAAAGCATTTCCTACTCCAGTTATTGCTCCAACTGCACCACAATTCACGTAGCCGTGATAAACAGTTGTGTCTACGCCAACCATCAAAGATATATTTTCATCTTTAGAAGTAATATGTTCTGCAGCATAACTGAGATCTTTAGCTCCCCCAAATTCTTTAAAACCTACTAAGTTTGGATATTGTTTTCTTAAATCAAAAAATAAATCTGCTCTTGTTGAAAATCCATAATAATGGCTATTGTAAATGACAGCAGGAAGTTTAGGAGCTCCACTCAAAATAGATGCAAAATGTTCTCTCTGAGCTGAAAGTGATGCCCCCCTAGATAAAACTCTTGGAATGACCATTAGACCCAAAGCACCCACTTCTTGTGCATGCACAGCGTGTAAAGTTGCTTTTTTGGAATTTATTGAACCAGTGCCTACAATTGTAGGAATACCAGCTTTAACCAAACTAGATACACCCTCTTGTCTTTCTTCATCTGTTAATAAAGGCCAATCTCCCATTGAACCACAATAAATTACAGCTGACATTCCATAATTCATCAGTTCATCAGCTTTTTTTACTAGTAAATCGAAATTTGGAGAAAAATCTTTGTTACATGGCGTCATAAGAGCTGGCATACAACCTCTAAAAATATTTTCCATATAAAATTCCTCTTAATTTACCCGTTAATTGAATAACCCCCATCAACAGGAATCGCTGTACCTGTAACATAATTAGAAGCATCACTAGATAAAAACACAGCTATTCCTCCCAAATCATCAGGATCTCCCCAACGTCCAGCTGGAGTTCTTTCTTCCACCCTTGACTGAAGTTCAGGGATATCAATCCTAGCCTGACGTGTTAATGTCGTGTCAATATATCCAGGTAATACAGCATTCACTTGAATATTGTCTTTAGCCCAAGTGTTAGCAAGACTTTTTGTTAATTGAACTACCCCACCCTTACTTGCTGAATACGCACTTCCAAGAGGTGCACCAAAAAGTGAGTGCATTGATCCAATGTTAATTATTTTTCCACCATTTATATTTTTAAAATGTTTAAAAGCAGCCTTAGAGCAGGTAAATGTACTAATTAAATTTGTATCTATTATTGATGTCCATTCGTCTAACTCATATTCTTCTGGTCTTTTTCTTATATTTGTTCCAGCATTATTAATTAATATATTTAACTTTCCAAATTCTTTAGCCACATCTTCAATAAGTTTGTTACATGAGTTTTCATTCACTACATCTACTATTAATGATTTGCACTTAACATTCAAAGAATTCAACTCTTCAATTGATTTCTTGTTTTTGTCTTCATTTCTTCCTGCTATAACAACAGTTGCGCCAGCTTCTCCAATAGCTTTTGCCATCGCAAAGCCAATACCACCATTTCCGCCCGTTATGATAGCCACCTTATCAGTCAAATTAAATAATTTCATATTTTACCCCCTCTTTAGTTACCAATTTTCTTGAGAAGTTCTTAAGTCTAATTCAAATGTCCACGCATCTTTATTTTGATTATATAAAAACATATAAGCATCTGTAACATTCTCTATGTTAATGAGTTTACCTTCCTTAACTCTTTCTTCAAAATCAGATAATCGTTGTTTTATTCTTTCCCCTGCTAAACCTCCATCAACAATTACATGACTTACGTGTATTGAGTTTTCAGCATATTCTTTTGCCAAGGCCTGAGCTAAATTTCTAAGGGCTCCTTTAGCAGAATTAAAAGCACCAAAATTAGATTTGCCTCTTAAAGATGCACTAGCTCCAGTAAAAATAAGGGTGCCAGCTGTTTTTTCCGATAAAAATTTTTTAATAACTTCTTTTGCAAATAAAAATCCACCAAAACATCCACTTTCCCAGCTTTCTCGAAAATAATCAGCATCCATTTCAACAATTTTACCAGGTCTACTATTACCAACATTATAAACAGCGAAATCTAATCCAGGACCAATTTCTTTGATCATATTTTTTATTTGATTTTCATTAGTTGCATCTACAACCATTGATATTGCTTTATTCCCATCATTTAAAATAGTATTGACTACATTATCTAATGATGACCTGGTCCTCCCTGCAACAAATACTTCAAAATTATTATTTGCAATTTTTCTACATAATTGTCCGCCTAAACCATTTAATGGACCAACACCTATCACTAAAGCTTTTTTCATTTGTTATACTCTAATTAATTTAAGTAAGAATCTACTCTTTGCAGCAAAGAATTAAGTCTGATTTTCAAGTCTAATAATTGATTCTTTAAATTTTTATTTTCACTTTTTAGTTCTTTAATTTTTAATTTTAATAAAGAGTTATTTAAATTTTTACTGGGAGCTTGGTTTTTTTGGTCAGCCTTACATGTATTATAAATTGTAATTTCTTCTGCAGAAGTACCTTTTAAAACACAATCATGTGCAGATATTTGGTGTGAAAATAAAATAAAAAATGATAAAATTATAATCTTCATGTTAATATGTTATAAATAAATTATTCTTATACAATTACATACTTAGTATGCATTTAACAAGAAGTAAAAGGTAGCACTAAAATAAAGTTTATTAAAGGTGAACAAGTAATAAAAATTGAAGGATTAAATGACTTTATTACAAAATAAATTTTTAAAATATTATATCGGTTATAAAGATTTTTTTGATGAGATTAATAAAGCTTCTTCAATTCAAAACAAATCAAACTTAGCCTTTGATATTATAAAATATGACGATCATAATTACGAAATTCATGTAGCCTTGGCAGGAATAGAACCTAAACAAATAAAAATTAATACTGTTAATGATTATTTAGTGTTGGATGTAAGAAATAAAACATTATCAATTGATAAAGATATAATACATAAAGGAATTCAAAATAATTCTACTAAACAATTTTTTAGACTAGAGCAAAATATTTTAGTGGATGAAGCAGAATTAACCAATGGCATATTAAAAATTAAATTACACAAAAAAGATATGCAAGCATCACCTAAAAAAATTATTGAAATAATAGAAGAATAAATCAAATCTTATTAATTTAAATAAGGAAATGAAATGAACCATATGATTGATACTCAAAAGTTAAAAAGTCAAATTACTGAAAAAGAATGGCTATTAAGACTAGATCTGGCCGCTACTTACAGATTAATTGCCATGTATGGATGGGATGATTTAATTTATACTCACGTGTCTTTAAGAATACCTGGGCCAGAACATCATTTTCTAATAAATCCCTACGGTTTGATGTTTGATGAGATTACAGCTTCTAGCTTAGTTAAAATTGATCTTAATGGTGATGCAGTTATAGATACACCTTATGAAGTAAATCCTGCTGGTTTTACCATTCATAGTGCAATACATTCTGCAAGAGAAGACGCTCAATGTGTTTTACATCTTCACACTAATGATGGTGTTGCTGTTTCAATACAAAAAGATGGTTTACTACCAATTAGCCAAACATCTATGCTGATTCATCCACATATTGCATATCATGATTATGAAGGCCTAGCACTAGATCATAGTGAAAAAGAAAGATTAATTAAAGACATTGGAAATAAAAATCTATTTATACTTCGTAATCATGGAACTTTATCTGTTGGAAAAACATGCGGAATAGCTTTTATGGGAATATATTTTCTTGAAAGAGCTTGTTCGGCTCAAATAAGAGCACAGGCGGCTGGCAAAATAAATTTTCCTTCAAAAGAAGCCATAAAAACTACTCAAGAACAATCTTTAGGTATGTTTGATTTGGGTAAAGACAGGTTGGCTTGGCCAGCTTTGTTAAGAAAACTTGAGAGATACTCGCCAGACTATAAAATTTAAAATGCCGATTTAGCACCGCCTGTTTTTTGAGAAGTGAATATAGAACCATAATCTGGTGCTGGAGGAAGAGGAATTGTTACCGGGACATTCTCCATTCTAGGTTGATAACTTACTTTTCCACACACCATTTGCTTTTCTAATTGATTGCACAATTGTACAGGATTTGTGCTTTTCATATATGCGCCTGCACCAACCAATGGCCATGCATCGGCTGAGTTACATTCGTAAAATAAAACTAATCTATCTCTGTTACTGTTATTAGGTGACGATCCATGAAGTGTTCTCGCATGATGAATAGTCATAGATCTTGCCTTTCCAGTTAACGTTACTGCTTTGCTTATATCAAAATCTGAATCATCTGGATCAATTGCACCACAAAAAACACCATTGTTAAAATGACTTAACACAGGGCCCTTGTGACTCTCTGGTATTACCATTAATGGTCCATTATCTATATCAACATCATTTAACATCAAACCCAAAGCTAAAACATTATCATTTGTGTGAGGATAAAATGCCCAATCTTGGTGCCATTCCACAGCAGCCCCACCACCAGGTGCTTTGGTGTTTAATTTACTTGTTTTTAAAGACACATTATCACCAAGAAGATCTCTAAGAATTTCTTCAATTTTTGACTCTTTTATGATATCCCAAAAAAATTGAGAATGTTGGTGTGGCTGTTTAATTCTTTTAAGTCTGGGGTTGTCAGATGAATGACCATCTTCAAGGTCGAAAATATTATCATTTTCTCTGATCATTTTTGATTTTTCAAAAAAACCATCTATTAAAGCTAACATTTCTTTGTGTTGATTTTCTGATATAACGTCTTCAACAAGTAAATAGCCTTGGTCATTGTAAAAATTTATTTCATCCTTAGATAATGCCATCCATACCTCCTAAAAAATAGAAAAGTAATTATAATTTTAGTCATTTTTGAATTATATGTTAATTAAATAATTTTTAAGAGCAACAAGATATGAAGAATAATTTTATAGAGCTAGACAGTAAGCAAGCTTGGCTAAGATTAATAATTATTTTTACAATGAGTGTTATTGGAACTGCAGGCATGTGGTCTGTTGTTATAATAATGCCTAATATTCAAAATGAGTTTGGACTAGATAGAGCAGCTTCTACCTATCCATATGTTGCAACAATGTTTGGTTACGGTATAGGCAATGTAATCATTGGTCGTATGTTAGATAAAATTGGGATTAGAAAACCAATAATTTTTGCTTTAATATTATTAGTTTCTTCTTATTTATTTTCAGTTTTAGCAACAAACGTTTTTTGGCTATCTATAATTCAGTTTTTTTTAGGTTTTTCTGCTGCCGCTTTTTTTGGTCCAATGATGGCAGATATATCAAAATTTTTTTATAAAAGAAAAGGTCTTGCTGTCTCTCTAGTTGCAAGTGGTCAACATTTATGTGGTGCAATATGGCCATTTTTAATTAAAGACTTTTTAATTGATGGCCAATGGAAGAGTGCACATTTATTCATCGCTGTAGTTTGTAGCATTTGCATCCCAATATTATTTTTTTTTCTTGGAGAAAAGAGAACAAAAGGAGAAGAAAATATACTAAATTCTGTCAAAAATAAAAATGTAAATTCCACTATAAAATTACCAATTAGTAATAAAAAAATTCAAAATTTACTGATGTTTGCTGGTGTTTTTTGTTGTGTTGCTATGTCTGTGCCACAGGTGCACATAGTCCCTTTGTGTATTGATTATGGATATGGTCTTACTGTTGGAACCGAAATATTATCATTTATGTTATTTGCAGCTGTAACAAGCAGAATATTGTTTGGCTTTTTATCAGATAAAATAGGCCCTATTCAAACGCTTATTCTTGGGTCAAGTCTTCAAGCTATTTCTTTGTCAATGTTTTTGCCTTTTAATAGTCAATTATCTTTGTACATTGTTGCAGTTTTTTTTGGATTATCCCAAGGAGGAATAGTACCTATATATACTGTGATCATAAGTAAATTCTTGCCTTCTAATGAAGTTGCTGAAAGAGTAGGGTTACTCATATTTGCAACTATAATTGGAATGTCATTAGGTGGTTGGTTGTCAGGAGAAATTTTTGATTATACTAATTCATATAAATTGGCATTTTTAAATGGCATATTTTGGAATATTATGAATGTCTCAATAATGGTTTATCTATATTTAGTTTATGTAAATTCAAAAAGGATTAATAAATGATGGATTTAGAAAAATTAATGTCTGTTTTATGGAAAAAATATCTTGAAACAAAAGACGTCAAGTATCTTGCCCAAGCATGTGA
>CACAAB010000013.1 GCA_902530325.1 uncultured SAR116 cluster alpha proteobacterium
AATTCAATAAATATTTTGAGAATGCTTTTATGATATTAACATGGTACATCTTTAAACAGACATTTAACAATGTTTTTATTTCCACTTGTGTTCTAGTAGGAATTATATGGCTCAGTCAATCCTTTAAAAGTATTAAATTAATTATAAACAAGGGGGCTGGCCTTTCTGATTTTTTTATTTTATCTCTATACAGCTTTCCTAGTTGGCTTCTAATAGCCATACCATTTGGCACTTTTGCAGGATGTATGATTTCTTATTTAAAACTTCAAAATGATAAAGAAATTTTAGTTATGAAATCAGCTGGTATAAGTCCTTTAACATTAAGCAGACCTGCTTTATTAATAGCTATAATTGCGTCTATAATTTTATTTACAATTTCTCATTTTATAATGCCAAAAACCTATAAAAATTTTAAGATTTTACAAAATGAAATAAGAAATAGTTCTCAAAATTTAGTTATTAAGGATAATATCTTTATAGATATTAACAAAAATCAAACAATTTTCATTAGTAGTTTAAGTGAAAATAATGTGTTAGAAGAAATTTTCATACAAGATAGAAGTGACAATAATTATGTTGTAGAATTTTTTTCAAAAAAAGGATATCTCATTTTTAAAGATAGTATAATTTTAAAAATGAAGGACGGAACAAGGGTTTCAACTGATTTAAAAGGAAATTCTACTATATTAAATTTTAAAAGCTATGATATTGAAATAAAGCAAGAAAAAAAAGTAGAAATTGGATCTAGGGTAATTGAGTACAATGAATATAATTTTTTTGAATTATTGAAAAAATCTAAAAATGCTGGGAAAAATAAAGGAAAATTATTAGCAGAAGCACATAGCAGGAATACAATTATACTAATGCCATTAGTGTTTTCTTTTATTGTTATGTTAACTTTACTAAAAGATAATTTTTCAAGAATTTTTTCAATTTATAAAAAAACAACTGGAATTGGACTTCTTGTTATTATCCAAAGTTTGGTTTTAATAATTAAGAATGCTGTTCATTCTAATATTTTATTTTTACCCTTAATGTATATTTTTCCAATATTAATATTAATTGGATGTATAATTTTTCTTCATAAACAAAATAAATTTCATTATTTTTCATTATTTTCTAAGAAGTTATCATGACATTATTAAAACTTATCAGACACCCATTAATCCTATACAAATATTTCACTAAAGATTTATTTAAATTTTTTTTATTAACTTTATTTTTTTTAATAATTTTAATTTTCTTCATTGATTTAATTGAATTGTTTAGAAGATCTTCTAATAAGGTTGGGGTTAATCACCTAACTAAGGCAAATTTTATTGATTTGATAAGTATGGCCTCATTAAAAATTGTTACAAATATCCAAAAACTTTTACCTTTTGCTGCTTTGATTGGTTCTATTGCTTGTTTTAACCAATGGAGAAAAAAAAATTATTACATAATATCAAAATCTTCTGGAATATCTCTCTGGAAAATTCTTTCCCCAATTTTAGTTTCATTTTTTTTTGTCGGACTTTTCTCAATAATTATTTTAAATCCTTTTTCAACTCTCTTAAATAAAAAATATGAAAAATTAGAAACATTATTTTTTGGCAAGGCAAACTTACAAGAATTTTCCTTTGATACTAAAGGTTTTTGGATTAAGCAAGTATCTGAGAATAAATATTTAATAATTAATGCAAGTAAAATTGACGAAAAAATAAATTCTTTGTTTAATTTAAATATTTTTGTTTATAATAAAGAAAGAGTTTTTGAAAAAAGAATAACTGCTAAAAAAGGAAGATTTACTAGCAAAAAATTAATTTTAGAAGACTTAAAATTAACAGATAGAAATTCTACAGTTTTAAATTTAAAAAAGTATGATTATTCCATCAACTTCGACTCCAGTAGATTAAACGTGGCAATTAAAAAACCTGATAAAATATTCTTATTTGACTACCCATATTACCTAATTAATATGAAAAAGTACGGTCTAAATATATCAAAACATCTTGTTCATTTTTTTAAGTTGATATGCCAACCAATCTTAATAATATCAATGATTTTACTTTCTGCGTCCTTAATGTTAAGGAGTTGTGAAAAAAAGGTTGAGGTTGGAATTGTTTCACTTTCGCTTATAGTTGGTTTTAGTTTATACTTTGTTGGAGATTTTATTTTTGCATTAGGTTTTTCTGAAAAGATCCCTCCGCTACTTGCTGGGTTTGGTCCAACTTTAATTGGACTTTTTTCAGGTTGTTATTTAGTAAGCGACATAGACGAAATAAAAAGAATTAACAAAACAGGTACTTATTAAAAGATGAATAAAAATTGTTTAAATTTAACATTATTTTTCTTTTTTATTGTACTATCCTTTTCAGTATATAAAAATGCTTTTGGAAAAGATAATTATATCGTTACAATTGTAAACAAGATTCCTATTACTAAATTTGATATTATAAATAGAGCAAAGTTAATTTCACTCTCTATTGAAAAGGATGTTAATTTTAAAAATTTAGGAAGTTACTATAATCAATCTCTTAAAACTTTGATTAACGAAAAGATAATTTTCTCAGAGGGTAATAAAATTAATAAAGATTTAAGTTCTCTTGTTTCTAAACAAGCAAATCAATTACTTTTAAATGAATTTGAAAATTCAATAAAAAAATTAAAACAATTTATTGAAAAATATTCTATCCCAAAATCAGCTTTATTAGAAAAGCATAAGGCTCAACTTATATGGGGAATTGTTCTAAAAAACAAATACAAATCCCAATTTCAGAAAATAGATAAAAATGTTTCTAAAACACTTGAGATAAACAAAAAAAAGCAAAGTGAAGACTTATATGACATAGCTGAAATTGTAATTGATAAAAATAATAATTCAAAACTCCTAGAAAAAATTAAATTTGCATTAAGAGATGGGATACGTTTTTCGGAAATTGCAAAACAAGTTTCAATAAGTAGTTCTTCAAAGTTTGGTGGTAAGATTGGATGGAAATCCTTTGATAATTTACCTGAATTTATTAAAAGACAAAAAAAGACAGTTAACGAAGGTGATATTTATAGTTTTATTGAAAAAGAAAAAATAAAATTAATTAAAATTTTAGTTAAAAGAAAAAGTGGAAAATTAAGTAAGAAAGAGAATAACATTACTCTTGCTCAAGTAAAGTTTCCAATCAATTTTCAAAAAAAAAATATAGCATACTCAAAAGTAAAAAAAAATTTAAATACCCTGTTCTCAAAAAATAAGAATTGCGAAGTCTTAAATTCTTTTCCAAAAGCAAACAATAAAGATATAAACTTAAAAATTATAAGATCTAGAATTGCTGATTTAAATCCAAAAATTCAAAATGTTTTAAAAAATGTTGATTTTTTTAGTGTATCTCAACCAATTTTTTATGGAAATAATGGATATGCCTTTATAAAATGTGAAATTGAAAAAGCAAAGTTAGATAAAATTGATTATAAAAAAATTAAAAATTCAACCATGAATAAATATTTTTTAATATATAGTGAAAAACTTTTAAAACGTCTTAATAAAGAAGCTAATATTAAAATTATTGAAAAAATAAAATGATTTTGCCTAGAAAAGTTATATTAATAACGGCAGGTGATCCAGCTAGCATCGCTACAGAAATAACAATTAAGGCTATTGAAACAGGTGAAATTAATGAAAATGTAAATGCTATAGTAGTAACTGACCCGACTTTAGTAGAGCAATGTAAAACTCAGATAGGAAGTAATATAAAAGTTCATCTGCTAGAAGATAATATTAATTTTAGTGACTACAAGCATAATTATCTAAACATTATTCCAATAAAACTAAAGAACAAAATTAAATTTGGAAGTCCAGACGTTAAAAACTTTTCATTTGTAAAATCTTCAATAATGATTGCAACAAATTTATCGATGAATAGTATTGCTGAAGCAATTGTAACAAATCCTATTAATAAAAATATCATGCATAGATCAGGATTTAATTTTCAGGGCCACACAGATTTCTTATCGTCGCTATCATTTAAAAAAAAGAACCCTGTTATGATGTTAGTATCTAAAGAATTAAAAACTTTACCTTTAACTATTCATGTACCTTTAAAAAAGGTTGCAAAATTGATAACAAAGGAACTTATTTTTACTAAAGTTAAAGTTGCAGTAGAGGATCTTAAAACTTTTTTTGCAATAAAAAAACCCAGTATAATTGTAACAGGTTTAAACCCACATGCAGGGGAAAATGGTGATTTTGGTGATGAAGAGATAAAAGTAATCAAACCAGCAATTAATGAATTAAAAAAACTCAAAAATATTTCTATATCTGGACCAATTTCTGCTGATACAGCTTTTTCATCAAGCAAAAGAATTAATTATGACTTAGCTGTATGTATGTACCATGATCAGGCACTTATACCAATTAAGACTCTTGATTTTTATAATGGAGTAAACGTCACATTAGGATTGGACTTTATAAGAACTTCACCTGATCATGGTACTGGTAATGATATAGCTGGAAAAAATTTAGCCGATCCAAAGAGTTTGATCTCAGCAATTAATCTCGCTTACGAAATGAGTTTAAATAAAAATAATGGGTGACAAGGATAAACATTTACCAGATATTCAGCAAACTTTAAAAAAACATAATTTCAAAATTAATAGAGCTCTTGGTCAAAATTTTTTGTTCGATTTAAATATAACCGACAAAATTGTTAGACATTCAAAATCAATTGCTTCGACTGTAATAGAAATTGGTCCTGGTGCTGGAAGCTTAACAAGGTCTATTTTAAAAAATAAGACGGCTGTTGTGTATGCAATAGATAAAGATATAAGATCTAAAGAAATGCTGTCTGATCTAAAACTAATGTATCAAGATAGACTTAAAATAATTATTGATGATGCTTTATCTTTTCCTATTTGGGAATTAGGCGAAGCGCCTAGACAGGTGATAGCTAATCTTCCATATAACGTAGGAACAAAAATGTTAATTAATTGGTTAAAACATATCAAAAAATTTGATTTACTAACACTAATGTTTCAAAAAGAGGTAGCTGATAGAATCACTGCAAAACCTGGTTCAAAAAATTATGGAAGATTATCAATATTAACAAATTGGTTAACACATAGCTCAAAATTATTTGATGTTCCTAGTGAAGCATTTATTCCCAAACCAAAGGTAAGATCTACAATTATCCAATTAAAACCACTTTCTAAACCACTTTATGACGTTCCGTTTAACTCGTTAGAAAAGTTAACTCATCTTGCTTTTAGTCAAAAAAGAAAAATGCTCAAAAGTAGTTTAAAGAAAATTAATGGTGAAAAAATTTTAAAAGAATTAAATATTTCATCAAACCTTAGACCAGAAAATTTGTCTGTAATTGAATTTTGTAAAATTGCTAAATTCTTATGAAATTTGATGCTATCTAATTTTAAAGTAATATTTCCAAAGTTTTTCTTAGTTTAAGTTGTCTATGTCTTCTAAGTCTTTCAGAAAATAAAATTGATTTAATTTGATTAACGACATCTTGTATCTGGTCATTTACCAATACAAAATCATATTCTTTGTAATGACTTATTTCTTCTTTAGCTTCGGACATTCTTTTCAAAAAATTCTCTTCATTTTCACTTGCCCTTTTACCAAGCCTGTATTCAAGCTCTTTGATAGAAGGAGGCAAAATAAAAATCTTAACAATGTCATCTGGTAAATGATTTTTTATTTGTCTTGTTCCTTGCCAATCAATATCGACAATTACATCAATCCCATTATTTATTTTTGAAATGACCTCATGTTTCAGAGTACCATAAAAACAACCAAAAACATTTGCATGCTCTAAAAACTCATTTTGTTTAATTAGCTTACTAAATTCATCCTCATTTTTAAAAAAATAATCTTTACCTTCTATTTCATCTTTTCTTTTTTTACGTGTTGTCACTGATACGGATAAATCTATATCTGTAACTTGATCAATTATTTTCTTACAAATAGTAGTTTTGCCAGCTCCGGAAGGAGAAGAAATAACAAGCACTAAACCTTTGTTGTTAACATTAGACATCATTTATCCTTATTTAAATAATTTTTCCATAATTCAATATTTTTCTTGTGTAAATTATATGTTTTTGAAAATCTATGTCTACCGTCGCCGTCACTAACAAAAAAAAGGTAATCAGTCATTTTCAAGTTTTTGAGAGAATTTAGAGCATCTTCACCAGGATAAGATATCGGTGTGGGTGGCAAGCCATAAAATTTGTAGGTGTTATAGGGATTTTCAGATTTCAACATTTTCTTGGTAATTTTTTTACCGTTTACTTTGAACCCATATGCTAGTGTAACATCAGATTGAAGTTTCATTTTATTTTTAAGACGATTAATAAAGACGCTAGCGACTAATTTACTATCATTAATATTACTGGACTCTTTTTGAATTATTGAACCTAATATCAATAATTGATCTTTATTTTTAAGAATGAAATCATTTGGTCTTTCTTTCCAAATAGTTTCTAAGAACCTTTCTTGAGCTTTCTTCATTTGCATTAAGAGTTTCTTTCTAGAATAACCAAATTTAAAAAAATATGTGTCCGGTTTGTATACACCTTCTTTTAAATTTTTAAATTCACCAGTTAAATAAGGATTTTCAATTAATTTTTTTTCAAGATCTCTTGCAGTTGATCCTTCAATGAGTGTAAAACTTCTAGTTATTGTTTTACCTTTTTGAAAAATTCTTTGTAAATCAAAAATAGACAAATTTTCTGGAATTAAGTATTCACCAGCTTTAGGAATAAAGGTATTATTATGAAGCAATGATGCTAATTTCCAATTAAAATAAGTAATGGCTATATTTTTAGCTTGAAGTTCAGACAAAATCTGTTTTTGAGTTTTGTTTTTTTTCAAAAAATAATACGTTTCTTCATAAATAAGAATTTTATTTTTAATATTATATATATAAACAAGTGATATTGAGGTAAGTAAAATAAATAATAAAAAAAATAGTACAGACTTTATTTTTAAACTCAATCTGAACTTCCAATCACTAGACTTGCGTTTGTACCTCCAAACCCAAAGGAATTTGATAATACATTTTTAATTTTTCTATTTTTTGAATTTATCGGTACCAAGTCAAATCCCAAAGTTTCTTTATCAGGATTTAACAAATTATTTGTTGGAGGAGCGGTTTGATTAACAATTGATAATATAGAGTAAATGGCCTCTATTGCACCTGCAGCACCTAAAAGATGACCTGTTGAAGATTTAGTTGAACTAATACTAATATTTTCTATATTTTTATTAAGCAGTCTCCCAATTGCTTTTAGTTCAATTATGTCTCCTAGCGGTGTGGAGGTTCCATGTGCATTGATGTAATCTAGATCTCCACTAACTAAATTAGCGTCCTTTATTGCTGACTCCATAGCCCTAAATCCACCATCCCCATTTTCAGCAGGTGCTGTGATATGATGTGCATCACCAGATAAACCATATCCTTTTATTTCAGCATATATTTTTGCACCTCTTCGAATGGCATGTTCTTTTTCCTCTAAAACTACAACTCCTGCACCTTCTCCCATTACAAAACCGTCTCTATCTTGATCCCAGGGTCTAGAACTGAGATATGGATCATTGTTGAAGTTTGTGCTGAGTGCTCTTGCAGCAGCAAAACCGGCCATCCCAATTCTACAACAAGCTGCTTCCGCTCCACCTGCTATCATAACATCTGCATCTCCATAACGAATTATTCTTGATGCATCACCAATTGCATGAGCCCCAGTAGAGCAGGCAGTTACAACTGAATGATTAGGACCTTTAAAACCATATTTGATACTTACTTGTCCTGACAATAAGTTAATTAAAGCAGAAGGTATGAAAAAAGGGCTAACTTTTCTTGGACCTTTAGTATTTAGTATTTCTGTGGTTTCTGAAATAGTTTCCAAACCTCCTATACCAGACCCAAGAATCACGCCAGTTCTATTTTTTTGATTTTCGTTAAGTGGTTTCCAACCTGAATCTTCTACGGCCTGAGTAGCAGAAATTAGTCCATATGCAATGAACCTATCAATCCTCTTGTATTCTCTTGGTTCTAACCAATCATCGATGTTTAATCCACCTTCGGGATCTTGATCTTTTGTAGGTATTTGACCAGCAATTTTACACGGTAAGTCTGAAACATCAAAGTCATTAATTTTGTTAATACCAACTGTACCTGACACAAGTCTTTTCCAATTAACATCAACACCTAGACCAAGCGGTGTCAACAGACCTAACCCAGTAACCACAACTCGACGCATAAATGACTCCTAATTATAACTCGAGCAACTTCTTGGATATTTTAACTATTCGTTGATATAAAGTCTATTGCATCTTTGACGGTTTGAATTTTTTCAGCAGCATCATCCGGAATTTCGCATTCAAATTCTTCTTCAAAAGCCATTACTAATTCTACAGTGTCTAGGCTATCTGCACCTAAATCATCTATAAAACTAGCACTATCAACCACCTTAGATTCTTCTACACCTAAGTGTTCAACTACAATTTTTGTAACTCTGCCAGCTATATCACTCATTAAAATACCCCTTAAGTCAATATGAAAATTAATTTGAATTCGAGTAACATAAATATGTAATCATGCCAAGTATATTATGAACTCATATAAAAAAATAATCTAAATCATACTCATACCACCATTAATATGTAATGTGGTACCAGTAATAAAACTTGATTCGTCACTTGCTAGGTAAATACAACCATTGGAAATATCTTCTACATCACCTAATCTATTGACAGGAATATTAACAATGATTTTACTTTTTTGCTCATCTGTAAGCTTATCTGTCATTGGCGTCGATATAAACCCTGGAGCAATCAGATTACATGTTATTCCTCTAGCAGCCACCTCTAAAGCAATAGACTTTGTTAGACCTATCAAAGCTGATTTTGAAGCGGAATAGTTAGTTTGACCAGGATTACCTGTATATCCTACTATAGAACTAATAAATATAATTCTTCCGTATTTTCTTTTTAACATACCTTTAATAACTTGTCTTGTTAGTCTCATGCTTGCAGTTAAATTTATGTTAATAACATTATCCCAATCATCATCTTTCATTCTTATGAAAAGGGTGTCTGCTGTTATACCGGCATTATTTATTAAAATATCAATATGACCAAAACAATTTTCTGCTTCTGTTGCTAGATTCATAATATCTTCTTTAGAACTTAAATCAGTAACTATTGTTTTTGTATCCCCTCCGATTTCTGTTGAAAGTTTATCAAGAACATTTTCCCTTGTGCCAGATAGAATTAACCTAGCACCAATTTTCTTCATTTTTCTTGCTATTGCACTCCCGATTCCACCTGAGGCTCCAGTTATCAAAACAACCTTTCCTGATAAATCAAACATAAAAATACTCCGTTAATACAAAATTAAAAATTATTTTTAAAATCCTCTGAATTTTCGTAACTTTCTACTGAAACATTTTCTATCATTCTTTTAGCAATTCCAGTTAAAACTTTTCCACTACCTAATTCAGTAATTTTTTTAACACCAAGTTTTTTTGCAAACTCCATAGTTTCTCTCCATCTAACAGTTCCTGTAACTTGATCAATTAAATTTTTTTTTAATTTTAAAATATTCGTCTCAGGTAAAGATGTGATATTAGAGACGATTGGCACTAGAGGTGTGTTAAATTTTAAATTATTAAGAGCATCTTCCATAATCAATTGGGCCGGCTTCATTAATCTACAATGAAAGGGAGCACTTACTGGAAGTAAAATTGCTCTTTTTACACCATTATTTTTTGCTAGTTCTATTGCCTTTTCTACTGCCTTTACTTCCCCACTAATTACTACTTGACCATCTGCATTATCATTTCCTATATCGCAAACACCAATGGTTTGAACTTTTTCTATAATTTCAATTGTCCTACTTATATTTATTCCGATTAATGCTGCCATTGCTCCTTTTCCAACTGGAACTGCTTCTTGCATAGATTTGCCTCGTAATCTTAGTAAAAGAGCGCAATCTTTAAGTGAAAAAACCTCAGCTACTGTCATTGCTGTATATTCACCAAGAGAATGACCACAGGTAAAATTAGCTAAATCTACTATACCTTTACCACTAAGTTTGCTTAACACTCTAAAAGCAGCAACCCCGCAAGCCATTAATGCGGGTTGAGCGTTAGATGTTAATGAAATTTCACTTTCAGATCCTTCCCACATAATTTTGGTTAAATTGAGCTTTAAAGCCTGATTGACCTCATCAAAGACCTCCTTAGCTTCAGAAAAATTTTCTGATAACTCTTTGCCCATTCCAATTTTTTGAGATCCTTGTCCAGGAAAAACAATAAAATTCATTTTTACCCCTATTTAATTTGAAAAAATAATAATTATTTATTGCATAATTTAAATAAACATTTATGTTCCACAATTAAATAAAATACTAGCATAAAATATAAATATTTATATATGCTCCTTGCCAGTAATTAGATTTGCTGGCTAATCTGGGTATAACCCAAAAGCCATAAGGAGATATCAATGGCATTATACGAAAGTGTAATTATTGGAAGGCAGGACCTCACGTCTAGCCAATTTGACTCACTAATTGAAAAATTTACATCAGTATTAGTTTCATTAAAAGGTGAAATTAAGAAAAAAGAAAGTTGGGGTTTAAGGAACCTTGCATATAAAATTAGTAAAAATAGAAAAGGTCATTATATGCTTTTAAACATTGATGGTCCGCCTGAAGCAATTCTTGAATATGAACGACTAATGAGATTAGATGATGATATAATTAGATTTTTAACAATAAAGATTAAAGCTATTGATGAAAAACCTTCTCCCTTAATGAATAGTAAAACAGATAAATCAAAAACTGAAACTGATGTGATTGAAAACAATTCAAATTTTGACACGGAATAATGTAGGAGTTTCAATATGACCCAACTCAATATTAAAAGAGAGGCTCTTCGAAAGCCTAACCAGAAAAGAAAGAAATCTTGTCCTTTTGCTGCACCTAATACACCTGAAATTGATTATAAAGATTTGAAAGTTTTAACCAGATATGTATCAGAAAGAGGGAAAATAATACCTTCCAGAATTTCTGCTGTTTCAGCAAAAAGACAAAGAGAACTATCAAAAGCAATTAAAAGAGCAAGATTCCTAGCTCTAATGCCTTATGTTGTAGGATGAATTTGGAGAATTAAATGAATATTATTTTGTTAGAACGCATTGAAAAATTAGGCCAAATTGGAGATTTAGTTACGGTAAAGTCTGGTTATGCTAGAAATTTTTTATTGCCACAAGGAAAAGCTGTATTTGCTTCTAAAGAAAATATCAAATTATTCGAAGATAAAAAAGCCCAATTAGAAGGTGAAAGTTTAAAAAGAAAAAAAGAGGCTCAAGATCTAGCCAAAAAAATAAATTTTAAAGAAATTATTATAATTAGAGCTGCTAGTGAATCAGGTCAACTATTCGGCTCAGTATCAGCTAAAGATATAGCACAAGAAGTTACAAATGCTGGTTTGACTGTTAATAAATCACAAATTATGTTGAACAAAACTCTTAAGACTTTGTCATTTGAAGATTTATCAATTAAACTTCATCCAGAAGTATTAGTGGAATTAAAATTAAATATTGCCAGGTCAATTGAAGAAGCAAAAGAACAATCAAAATCTGGAAAAGCTATTATAACTACCGAAGTTACCGGTGGAGATATAAGATCTGAAAGAGCACAAAAAGATGCAAAACGATTTGAAAAGAAAAATAATTTTAGAAAAAATGATAAAACTACAAACATTGATTCAACCAAACTAGAAACAGATACTACAAAAAATGCAATAAAAGATGATACTGAAGAAAGCATGAGTGATTCAGAAGATAAAAAACAATAATTTATTTATAGTCTTGTCTTTTATAGATAGATTATTAAAAATAAGTCTCCGTCCTACAAAGGAGATACTATTATGGACGACACTTTCGTAGATGAATATATTAATTCTGAAGACATAATAAAAAATAAAAATATAATGCCTCAAAATTTAGAGGCTGAACAAAGTCTTTTAGGTTCTATACTTTTTGACAATAATATATTAGAAGAATTGCCTGTAAATTTCAATTCAAGTTATTTTTTTGATCCATTGCATTCTAGTATTTTTGAAGCTAGTATTTCTCTAGTGGATAGTGGTAAGTTAGCCGACCCATTAACTCTTAAAAGCTACCTAAATGATAACAAACATAATTTAGACATAGATATTGAAAAATACCTAGTAGATTTAAGAGATGGAGTTTTATCTCTAAGCAAAGCTAGATTTTATGCTGATGAAATACGTAATTGTTATATCAGAAGATCTTTAATAATTATAGCAGATGACTTAATTCATAAAGCAAAGCATCCCAGAATTGAAATTACTCCTGATCAAGAAATATCAAATACAGAAGAAAAATTATATAATTTAGCTGAAAAAGATCAAATTAATTCAGGTCCTTCAGACTTTAAAACTATCCTTGCTAGCGCAACCAAGCAAATAAATGATGCTTATAATAGAAAAGGAAAATTATCGGGCATTGATACAGGTTTTTCTGGTATCAATCGTCAATTAGGAGGTTTAAATAAGTCAGATCTGATTGTTTTAGCAGGTAGACCGGCAATGGGTAAGACAGCATTAGCAACCAACATTGGTTTCAATGCCGCCAAAAGTAGTCAATTAGAAAGTAATGAAGCAATATTAATTTTTTCATTAGAAATGTCCGCTGAACAATTAGCACAAAGGATACTTGCTGAGCAATCTACAATAGATTCTCATAAATTAAGAAGTGGTGATATTGATGATAAAGAATTTTCGAAACTTGTTGTAACACAAAATAACATTCATAATTTACCTTTTTTCATTGATGATACCCCAGCAATTTCAGTTGGACAAATTTCTTCAAGAGCAAGGAGATTAAAAAGGACGAATGGCTTAGGATTGATTATTATTGATTACATACAGTTAATTCAAGCATCAAAGGCAAGTGAGTCACAAGGAAGAGTACAAGAAGTATCAAATATTACTAGAGGATTGAAATCACTAGCTAAAGAATTAAATGTTCCCATCTTAGCTTTGTCTCAGTTAAGTAGAGCTGTAGAACAAAGAGAAGATAAAAGACCTATTCTAGCTGACTTAAGAGAATCTGGTTCTATTGAGCAAGATGCAGATGTGGTAATGTTTGTATATAGAGAAGAATATTATCTTGATAAAAGTGAACCAAGTCAAAGAGAAAATGAAAATCAGGAAAATTTCAATGAACGATTTACTAAATGGCAAGATAAGAGAAATGCAGCAGAGGGCAAAGCAGAAATAATTGTTTCTAAACAACGACATGGTCCAACAGGTATAATTCAAGTTCAGTTTGAAGCTAAACTCACAAGATTTATGGACTTAGTCAAGGATGAAAGATTACCAGACCAAATATATTAGTAAAATTTGATAAATTATATATTATATATATATGCACCCTAGACTAAAAATATCTCTTGAAGATATAAAATCAAACTGGAAATTATTAAATGATGCCTCTGCTGGGAAAGCAGCGGCAGTAATTAAAGCTAATGCTTATGGAATGGGTATGCTTAAAGTTGCTGGAGCACTTACAAATGCTGGTTGTAAATATTTTTACGTAGCAAATATAAATGAAGGAATTAAATTAAGAAAAAAATACAAATCAAAAAAAATATCTATTGCTATTTTTGAAGGTTATTTTGAAAGTTATCAAAAGATTTATGCCGAACATAACTTAATTCCTATATTAAATAACCTTGAACAACTAATTAGATTTAAAAAATACGCTGTAGGACAACTTAAGCCCAAAGCAATACTAAATATTGACACAGGAATGAATAGATTAGGTCTTAATCAAAATGAAAGACATATATTAGTTAATAATAGAGAAATGCTTGACGATATTGAGATTGATTACATAATGTCTCATCTCGCCAATGCGCAAGATAATGAAAATGAAAATAATTTATTACAGCTAAATAAGTTAATAAATTTTTCTAAAAATTTTCCAGATATTAAACTCAGCCTTGCAAACAGTGGTGGTATAAAACTTGGATCAAAATTTTGTCTTGATCAAACTAGACCTGGTATAGGTTTGTATGGGATAGACAATTTTGGTAAGAATTTTAAATTAAACTCAAAAAAACTTAAATTTCCTTTAAAATTATTAGCTCCAATCATTCAAATTAAGAACGCTAACGCTGGAGAACCAATTTCGTATGGCGGGATTGATATATTAAAAAACAGCTCAACATTAGCTACAGTTGGAATTGGTTATGCTGACGGATGGTTAAGGTTATTAAAACCAAATAGTGTATTTTATATTGGAAAAGATAGGTGTAAAATTGTTGGAAACATTACCATGGATAGTTTTGTGTTAGACATTACTACTACAAATAAAAAGAGGTTAAAAGAAGGTGATTATATTTGTTTATTAGATGTTTCTAATATTGAATATATACTCAGAAATAATAACATCATAAGTTATGAACTTTTAACTCTTATGGGAGATCGTTTATTGAGAGATTATGGATTATTATCAAATCAACAAAAAGGTAATTTAATTTGCTAGATTTTTTTATAAATTTTGTAGGTGCAATAGGAAAAAAATTCATTAATTTTATTTCAAATATTGGACATTTTTTTACCTTTTTTGCAAATACTATTTATTGGATGTTTAGACCACCGTGGTATTTTAAAAAAATTTTTCAACAAATAATAGATATAGGTTATTTTTCATTACCTGTGGTTGGTCTAACCACCTTTTTTTCAGGTATGGTTTTAGCTCTACAAACTTACAACGGTTTTACAGAATTCAATTCAGAGACAACTGTTGCTAGAGTTGTCTTAACATCAATTACTCGAGAATTAGGACCAGTATTGACAGGTTTAATGGTAGCGGGACGTATAGGAGCAAAAATGGCTGCAGAAATTGCTACTATGAGGGTTACTGAACAAATAGACGCATTAGGAACACTAGGTACTAGACCTATGCAATATTTAATAGCTCCCAAAATAATTGCATCATTAGTTTGTATCCCTCTTTTGGTTCTTATTGGAAATACTATTGGAATTTTAGGAGGTTATGTAATAGCTATTTATAAATTAAATTTTAATCCTAATTTATATCTATATTCTACCATGGAATATTTGCAATTAATTGATATTATTCAAGGTACTGTAAAGGCAGTAGTATTTGGTTTGATAATCTCAATGGTAAGTTGTTATTTTGGATTTAATGCAACTAAAGGGGCTGAAGGTGTCGGTTTTGCAACAACTTCTTCAGTAGTTATTTCGTCTGTAATGATTTTAACAAGTACATATATAATAACAGCATTATTTTTTGGTTAAATAATGAAAAATAAATTAGAAAAAAAAATAATAATAAAAGTTACCGACCTCTTTAAAAGTTTTAATAATAATGTTGTTCTAAAAAATATAAATTTTCAATTGTTAGAAGGAGAATCCTTAGCAATTATTGGAGAATCTGGTTCAGGAAAATCTGTGCTCTTAAAAAACATAATTGGTTTATTATTACCAGATAAAGGCTCAATTGAAATTAATAATGTAGAAATGGTAAACTTACCCAGAAATCTTAAAGAGAAAATTTTGTTAGATCTTGGAATTACTTTTCAACATGGCGCTTTATTTGATTCTTTAAAAATTTGGGAAAATATAATTTTCAAAGTGGCGAATAAAGAAAAAATGAATGTTAAACAAGGTAAACAATTAGCTCTTTCAATAATAAAACAGTTAGGACTTCAACCTGATATTTTAGACCTTTACCCTTCTGAAATTTCAGGAGGAATGCAAAAAAGAGTTGCGATAGCAAGGGCAATTTGTGGAAATCCAAAGATTTTATTATTTGACGAACCGACTTCTGGTTTAGATCCAGTTACGGGAAGTTTGATAGATAAGTTAATTAAAACAGCTGTTCGAACAGTTGGAGGAAGTGCTATTACAATCACGCATGATATGGCTTCTGTTTGCAGAATAGCAGATAAAGTCTTATTAATTGATAAACAAACTATTTCTTGGTCAGGCACACCGGAGGAAATGTTTAAATCAGCAAACCCAAAAATTCAAGAATTTATCAAACCAATTAATTCTGAAATATTTTTTAAATGATAAAATCCAAAAAACAATTTATATGCCAATCTTGTGGAAATGTTTACTCAAGATGGATTGGTAAATGCGAACAATGTAATCAATGGAACACTTTGGTTGAGGATACCAATACTAAACCATCTGGAATTTTATCTAAATACACAGGTAAAAAAATAAATTTTGAAAAACTGAATGACGTGAATTACAAATACTCAAGAATTAAGAGTAATCTGAATGAGTTCGATAGAGTTATTGGAGGTGGATTTGTTCCTGGCTCAGTAACTCTCATTGGTGGAGATCCTGGTATTGGAAAATCTACTTTATTATTGCAACTAGTAGGAAATCTATCTTATAAAAAAGAAAAATGTATTTATGTTTCAGGGGAAGAAAGTTTATCTCAAATAAAAATGAGAGCTGACCGTCTAGGTGTTAGGAACAATGACATTGAATTTGCATCTGTCACAAATGCCTCTGACATTGCTGCCACAATAAATTCAAAAAAAAAAAGATGTATATTAGTAATTGATTCTATACAAACTATGTATTTACCACAATTAGACAGTTCACCCGGAACCGTGTCACAAGTAAGAGCCAGTGCGCATGAATTAATATTAGCTGCAAAACAAACAAACACTATTTTAATTTTGATTGGTCATCTTACGAAGGATGGATCAATAGCTGGTCCAAAAGTTTTGGAACACATGGTTGATACTGTTTTATATTTTGAGGGCGATAATAATTTTCAATATAGAATTTTAAGAAGTTTTAAAAATAGATTTGGTGCTAATAATGAAATTGGTGTTTTTGAGATGCTCAATAATGGTTTAAATGAAATTGTAAATCCCTCTGCAATGTTTTTGTCTGACAGACAAAAAAATATATCTGGAACCTCAATTTTTGCTGGATTAGAGGGAACCAGACCTATTTTAGTTGAAATTCAAGCATTGGTTACTCCGTCAACATTAGCAACCCCTAGAAGGGTAATAGTAGGTTGGGATATTTCAAGGCTTTCAATGTTATGCGCAGTTTTAGAGGCAAGGTGTAAAATTCATCTCTCCAATATGGACATATTTTTGAACATTGCAGGAGGTATAAGACTATTTGAGCCAGCAACAGATTTAGCAGTAGCTGCAGCTTTAATTTCTTCTGTGAAGAATATTCCATTATCTTTTACTAGTGTATTTTTTGGAGAAATTGGGCTTACAGGTGAAATCAGGAAAGTAAATCAGCCAGAATTAAGGATCAAAGAGGCATCTAAATTAGGTTTTAATAAAATTAATCTTCCTTCTAAACAAAAAGTTATAATTAATGAAGATATGAGTTATAACAATTTAAATGTCTTGAGTGACCTGGTAGAATTAATTAGTAAAGATTATAAAGACTGATGGAATTTTTTAATAATTTATATTTTAATGGAATTGATATATTAGTTTTTTCTGTTGTTCTTACATCATGCATAGTGGCTACTTTTAGAGGTTTCGTTAAAGAATTATTTAGTATTATTTCCTGGATTTTGTCTTTAATGATAGGATTTAACTTCTTTGAAAACTTTAAAATAAAACTTTTAGAACATATATCAGAAGAAATAATTGTTGATTTCCTTGCTTTTGGTTTTCCATTTTTGGCAACTTTAATTTTTTCTAGTATTATATCTAGCTGGTTATCACCTAAATTTGATGTTAATGGGGTATTAGTTTTTGATAAAATTATTGGGTTTGTCTTTGGTGCTTTGAGGGGTTTTTTAATAATCATTTTATTATATTTAGGATTTTTATACTTAATAGGTAAAGATAAAAAATTACCTGACAGCCTACTTGAAGCATATTCATTTAAATACATAAATTTTTCTTCAGAATTGTTAATAAAAATTTTTAATAAAAAAGATTTAACATCTAATTATGATGAGAAAAAATTGTAAAATAATCAAATCCTTGGAAAATGTAATGTACTGTAAAATAACTGATAAGTTTAAAGATGAATGTGGAGTGTTTGGTATATTTGGAACCGAAGAAGCTTCTGTTCTTACCACATTAGGACTTCATTCACTTCAACATAGAGGTCAAGAAGGCGCAGGAATAGTAAGCTTTGATGGCAACTCATTTCATTCAGTACGTAAACAAGGTTTGGTAGGAGATAATTTCAATAATAAGAGTATCTTATCTCAACTTCCAGGTAAAACAGCTATTGGACATGTAAGATATTCTACAACTGGTGAGTCTAAGCCTGAAAACCTACAACCACTATTTGCAAATTTAGCAATTGGTGGCTTTGCATGTGCCCATAATGGAAATTTAACAAATACTTATACAATTAAAAAACAGTTAGTTGAAAGTGGGTCTATATTCCAAACCTCATCTGATACAGAAATTATTCTTCAATTAGTTGCTAGATCACAAAAGAAAAAAATTATTGATAAATTAATTGACGCACTTAATAAAATTAAGGGAGCCTATTCACTAGTAATTTTAACGAATAAAAAACTTATTGGAGTAAGAGACCCTTTTGGTATTAGACCATTAGTTTTAGGTAATAAAGATGGTTCTTCTGTCTTAGCTTCAGAAACTTGTGCCCTCGATATGATTGGAGCAAAATATGTTCGTGATATAGAAAATGGCGAAATAATTGTAATAACTGAAAATGGTATAGAATCTATTAAACCATTTAAAAAAATTCCAGAAAGACCTTGTATATTTGAAAGAATTTATTTTGCAAGCCCTGATAGTATAGTTGGAAATAAAACAGTTTATACCTATAGAAAAGCTCTTGGTGAACAATTAGCAATTGAAAATAATCTGGTTGCAGACGTAGTTGTGCCAATACCTGATTCAGGCGTTTCAGCAGCCATTGGATTTTCACAAAGATCAGGGATCCCGTTTGAGCTTGGCATAATCAGAAGTCATTATGTTGGTCGTACATTTATTGAGCCCTCCCAAACTATAAGACAATTTGGTGTAAAACTTAAGCATAGTGTGAATAGATCATGTATTGAAAATAAAAAAGTTATTTTGATTGATGATTCAATAGTCCGCGGAACAACTGCAAGTAAAATTGTTAGAATGGTTTATGAGGCTGGTGCAAAAGAAGTACATTTAGGCATTTCATGTCCTCCAATCAAGCACCCAGATTTCTATGGTATTGACACACCAAATTATAGTCAATTAATTGCCTCACAGTCTAATTTAGAAGAGATGACAAAATTAGTAGGTGCTAAGTCATTATTTTTCCTTTCTTTAACTGGGACTTATAAGGCTATGGATTGTGAAGAAAGAAACCCTAAAGCCCCTCAGTTTACTGATCACTGTTTTACTGGTGAATACCCTATAGATGTTTCTGAAATATTAAAAATTAATAGAATTGTAAATGAATAATAATAAGAAAATAGCTCTTATAACTGGTGCAGCAAGTGGGATTGGAGCTGAGATAGCAAAAGTACTTGCAAGAAAATACCATGTAGTCATTACTGGAAAATCTCTCTCTAGTCTTAAAAATACAGAAAATTTTATTCTTGAAAATGAGGGTTCTTGCACTTTAGTCGAACTAAACATGAATGATTTTACTGGAATTGACAAGTTAGGTTTAGAAATATTTAGAAGATGGAAAACATTAGACATTCTAATAGCAAACGCAGCAATTCTAGGAACTTTAAGTCCTTTACATCATCAAAGTACTGAGGAGTTCATTGACGTTTTAAACGTAAATTTAATAAGTAATCATAGACTAATTCGATCAATGGACCCGTTGTTAAAAAATAGTAGCAAACCAATTGCGTCTTTTTTGTCATCATCTGTAGCTATTGAAGCAAGACCTTTTTGGGGTGCTTATGCTGTATCTAAAGCATCACTTCAACATATGGTTAAAATATGGTCTATGGAAAATAAAAACAACAATTTATCTATATCTATAATTAATCCTGGAAAAACAAATACAAAAATGAGAAAGAAAGCTATGCCTGGTGAAAATGAACAAGATCTTCAAAATCCAAAAGAAGTAGCAAATAAAATAGAAAAAATAATTACTTCAAATAAGATTTATAAAGGTGACGTAATTGATCTAATTTAATTTAAATTATATTAGTCTTCTAATATCACTGGTTCTAAATATGAATAATAAAAATCAACTTTTTTATCAAACTTTCTAGCTATTTCTTGAGCTTCCTTTTCACTTCTGGCACAAAAGCTTAGACTTAACCTATAATTATTTAGTCTATGAAAAAACCTCAAAAGGTCTATCTGATTGTTTCCTACATACCATGACTTCAAAATCCAACCTATAAAAAATAACCATGGACTAATCATAAAAAGTGAGAAATAAAAAACTAAAGTAATATAAAAATAAATCCACAATCTATTATGTAACATCCATAATGGCGGTGCAATACTAGCTAATATTGATGGAGCAGTATTAAGTAAAATAGCGACAGTGCTAGGTTTTTTAAAAACTTCATATAAAAAATAAAATTCATCTTGTTGAAAATGATCGTTTATATTGAAATTTTTTAACTCGGGTATTTTTTCAACTGTTACACTTTCACAAATTACTCCTAGAGGACCATAAATATGAGTATTAAAAAAAAATCCTTCTCTAAACAAAGTAATTATTCTTTTTTCTTTTATTTCACTTAATTCTTTAGACAATTCGTCATAACTTTTGTTAACCAATTCACCATTAAGAGCTACAATCACATCATCTTCTTTAAGCTTCATATTAAATGCATTTGAAGAATTTCTAATAGATTTTATTTGTAAAAATGATTTTTCAATAATACTTTCTTCAGTCATTTATTCAAACTCATGATATTAAAATTTAGATTATGGATATTTAATCCTACTAGTTTTATCTGCAATTTTACTTAAAACATTATTATTTTGCTTTAAAAGCTTTGAAATTTGTTGTGCTTGTATAGCCTGGTTAGCTACGATTTGTTTATAGATAGCTTTATTACTGATTTGTTGAATAGCCTTAGAAATAGACTTGTTATTAGATTTATTCAACTTTTCTATATTTGAAGTAAGTTTATTATTATTTTCTATACTTGCTTGAGAGTTTTTATTCAATTCATTTACAAGTGTATTTGTAATTAACTGTAATTCTGCAACTGTGTTTTCGTTGGATGTTTGAACTCTTTTTTCTATTTTATCAAGAGTTACAACTAATTTTTTGTTAATTTCAAGTAAATCACCTTGTTTTTTTATAGCAATATCTAGATTTTTCAATGAGGCGTTTACCCCATCAACGTTTTCTGCAAAGACGACTAGTGCTTCCCTACTTGTCTCTGTCATATTTGTCAATTTATCTGAGGATTGCATAAATAAAAAGGCACTAACAACTATCACGACTAAACCTGATATAATAGATGATAAAAATACGATTGTTGTATATTTATGAATTTGTTTCACCTTAGCCTCCAATTTTTCGTGCGCTTTTTTAACTTTGTTATATTCTGACGTTACATCAGTTGCTGCATCTGCTGCGTCTAAAGCTAATTTGATGCTCTCTTGAACAGCTTCCATTTTAGTATCCATTTTATTTTTCCTATAGTTTTAAAATAAATAAATATAAAATCATTAATCTTTCTCTTTTTTATATGCACATTCCATACCAGTTGTACTAAACACTTCTAAGGATGGTACAAATTTAGAAATAAAACCAAACTTTTTGCATCCCCAAGGCCTTTGTTTTCTATGAGTAATGAAGAAATAGTTACATCCATGGCAAGTTACTCTTTTATTATTTTTTTTAATATTCTTTATCACGACAAAAAACTTTATTTTTTATTTTTATTTTTAAATTCAATTAATCCATATATTAATTCAGCAATTTTAAATCTAAAGGCCCCTAAAACGGCTGTAAAACCAAAAAACCAATATAATGCAGCACTTGAAACATTACCTTCTTCACGTAAAGAACTTGCTTCAAAATGACATAAAAGAGCAGACCAAATAAACATTGCAGTAATAATTATTTGTCCGAATGTTTTTCTTTTCTTCAAATTATCACCATAATTTTATTTAATTGTTTTTCCATATTCATCAAAACTCATATTTTCAGGTATTTCAAATTCAGGATAATCAGTTTCCTCTCCTCTTTCAATTTTAAAGATATAAGCTAATACTGAAGCAACAGCTGAATAGAGATTTTCAGAAATTTCCTTTCCTATTTCTCCTGTAAAGTAAAGAGCCCTAGCAAGTAAAGGACTTTGAAAAACTGTAACTTTATTTACATCAGCTAATTTTATTATTTTCTCCGCTATCATTCCTCTTCCCATGGCTAAAATTGTTGGAGCGCTTTGTGATCCAACTTCGTATTTTATTGCAACTGCAAAATGAGTTGGGTTAGTGATTACAGCTGAAGCATTTTTTACATCATCTAATGCAGCAGATTGAGTGGCAGCTCTATTTGCAATTTCATTTTGTAATCTTCTAATTTTTTGTTTAACCTCAGGTGATCCGTCTGTATCTTTATGCTCGTCTTTTACTTCTTTAATTGTCATTTTTAATTTTTCTACATGCTGGTATTTTTGCCAAATAAAATCAAAAATTGCTATAAAACCTAAAACAATTAAAAGTGCTATTGTGAGTTTAGGGAAGTTATAAAGTAAATTTGATAAAGCTGAATATAAATTACGTTCAGATAAATTTATTATATCATTCAAACTAAAATATATCACAAAGAACGTTATTCCCCCTAATAAGCCAACTTTGAATAAAGACTTAATAAGTTCAAACAAACCTTTAGAAGAAAATATTCTTTTTAAACCTGATAATAAGTTAATTCTATTTGATTTGAATTGAAAAGCTTTTGGAGCAAAATTAATACCTCCGACAGACATTTGTGTTATTAAAATAATTAATATTAATGGGATACCAATAATTAGAGTTATATTTATTACATATTTGATCAATTTATTCATACCATATGCAGGAGAAATATTTATTATATAATCAAGATCAAATAAGAAAAATGTCTTCCAAATAGCTAAAAAATCCCTGGCGAAAAAAGGTATTAAGGATAGAACCACTAAACCCATTATTAATGATGTAAATACAAACATTTCTTTAGATGACAATACTTGGCCATCCTCCGCTGCTTTATCTAATTTTCTTTGGGATGGCTCTTCGGTTTTATCTTGTGAGTTATCTTCTTCAGCCATTTTATGGACTTCCTTCTTTGTAGGAATTAAGAACTTCATCTATTAAATTAATTGCCATAGCCGTCAAATCAGAAAAAGCATTTGAAATAGGTACAACCCCCAAATACAAAAAGATAAAAACACTAATAAGAGCAATTGGGAAACCAAATGAAAAAAGATTTAGTGATGGGGCAGACCGGGTAATTATACCTATAGAGCACTGTATTAATAATAATCCACCCACAATTGGTAAACTTATCAAAGCAGCTAGGTACAACATTTCTCCAAATGTATTTACAGCAATATTACTTACCTCAGAAAAATTAAGAATTAGACCTATTGGTAGGTAAACATAACTTTCTATAAGTAATTTAAGTAAGTACAAATGACCGTCTAATGATAAAAAACAAGATATAAGAAATAAAGTTAAGACTGTACTTAAGACAAGTGTTTGTCCTCCAGATTGTGGATCAATCATGCTGGACATTGATAATCCTGCTGTCGAAGCTATTTTCTCACCCGCAACTGCTGCTGCAGAAAAAATTATATTTAAAATTAAACCTACCGAAAGTCCTATGCCTACTTCAGATAAGATAAGTAAAAATAAATTAAATCCTTGCATATCTTGAATATCTGGCACTTTCACAACGGGAAATAAGAATGCAGTTAAACTTATACTTGCAATAATTCTTACCTGTAAGGGTATTCCTCCTAATGAAAAAAATGGTGCACTAATTAAAAAAGAAGAAATACGAAGAGATGCTACAAAAAAAATTACCATGTACTGATACAAATTAAATAAATTAATGCCTGGTAAAGCAAATTCTATCCCATTCATGACAAACTTCTTTCGTGTTTAATTTTGACCCACTCCAGCAACTTGATCAAAAATAAAATTAAAGTAATCAACAAGTCCCATCATAAAAAAATTACCTAATATTCCTATACCTAACATTACTACAATAACTTTAGGCACAAAGCTAAGTGTCATTTCATTGATTGATGTCGCAGCTTGAATAATACCTATCAAAAGACCTATTCCGAGTGCTAAAGCTAAAATAGGACCAGAAACAAGCAAAACCTGATAAAATGCCATACTTAACATACTTATATTTTCATCAAAGTTCATTCTTTTATCCTGCCGCAAATGTGCTTACAAGGGATCCAACTGTCATGCTCCATCCATCAACTAAAACAAATAATAATAATTTAAATGGCAATGCTACTAACATTGGTGACAACATCATCATTCCAAGTGACATTAAAATAGATGAAATCACCATATCAATTACTAAGAAAGGTAAAAATAAAAGGAAACCAATTTGAAACGCTGTTTTAAGCTCACTAGTCATAAAAGCTGGCAGAGCTATTCTGAAAGGTATCTCAGAAACTTTATCAAATTTTTCTAGGCCAGCTAATTCAGTAAACATTATTAAGTCAGTTTTCCTTGTATTTTTTACCATAAATTGTTTCATTTCAGCACTGGCAGTTTCAATAGCTTGTTCTGCTGGTAAACTTTCTTCCATGTATGGTACTGCAGCATTCTCATAAACTTTATTAAAGGTTGGAGCCATAATAAAAAAAGTCAAAAATAGAGATATTGCTATTAAGACTTGATTAGGCGGTGTCTGTTGTGTACCTAAAGCTTGACGAAGAATTGACATTACAATTATTATCCTTGTGAAACTAGTCATACCAAGTACTAAAGAAGGTAAAACTGTCAAGGCAGTCATTAACAACAAAATTTGTAATGGAAATGAATATTCAGTTGTATCACCGTTAGTTGATACATTTAATGCAGGAAAACCAGAAGCTATAGGGTCACCTATTGCTTTTACAGGAAGCCCGCTTATAAAAATTAAAAAAATAAAAAAAGAGAATTTTTTTAAGAAATAAATTAATTTTTTATAAATTTCTTCTTTAGGATTAACAAAATCAAATCTGTTTAATGGTTGTGGACAAATTGCTCTACGCATTTTTATCACCTTTTTTATGAGCTGTTAGCAAATCTGAAATATTTACATGTTCAAGAGGTTTTGAAACTTTAGATTTTTCGCTAATAATTTTACCTTGTTTAAGGATATTTTTAGGCGCTAATTTATCTGTGTTAATTTGATTTGGACTTCTTTCACTTACATCAATATTATTAATTTGTGTAAGCGAACCCCTTCCAGATTTATGACCTACGAAGAAAAATTTTTCTTCTCCAACTTTGAAAATATAGGCTAGAAATCCATTGTTGAGAGGCATTTGATTTATTACCTCAAGATTACTTTCTCTTTTAATAATTTTTTTAAGATGTCCACTTTTTTTCTTAATAAGAATAGCAATAACACCTAGTATTAGTAAAAATGAAATAGTTACAATTACTGTAGTAAAATCTGGAACTGATTGTGACATTTAAGACTTCCTTAATTTTTAACATTAGGAAGCAAGAAAGATGCCAAATTTAAAAAAGGGTTAAGTTATTGTTTCTAATAATATTTTTGGTGTCAATTTTTTGAAAACTATAATTTTTGCACTCGATCTTCTGGATTTGTTACCTCTGTAAATCTAATACCAAATCGTTCACCAACCATAACTACTTCTCCTTTAGCAATTTTAACCCCATTTGCTAAAATATCTAATGGATCACCAGCTAATCTCTCTAATTCTACTACTGATCCTTCGTTAAGTCTTAAAAGATCTCTAATCTTTAATTCAGTTGAACCAACTTCAACAGTAAGTTTCACTTCAATATTTTCTAGAACTTTAAGATTATCTAGACCAGTCTTATCTGTAACTGTTTCTGTAGCTGTTTCTTCAACTTTAGCTTCAGCTTCATTTTCTGCCATAATATTACTCCTCAACAATTATAATCTATTTTTCAAACTTATTGCAACTTGGCCATTCGTTTCACCAATTTCAGCTTTGAACAAAAGTTTATCGTTCACTAAAAAATCTACACCATCAATAGGAGGTAAATTCATTGTATCACCTGCTTTAAATTGAATTAAATTAGATAATGAAACAGACGGTTCACTCAAAATTGCAGAAACAGGAAGTGGAACGTTCAATACAGATTTTTCTAAGCGCTCTCTCCAACTAGAATCGTCATTAATTATGTCAGATTGCACTCTTGAACGTAAAAGAGAAGCAATTGGTTTTAGAGTTTGCAAAGGATAAATTATATCAAATGAAGCTGAGTCAACATTGGGAAGCTGTACTACAAAGGAACAAATGATTACCGAGTCTGATGATTCAACTAAAGTTGCAAATTGTGGATTAATTTCTCTGCTTTGATGCTTTATTGTTATCGGCATAAGGTCCTTCCAAGCAGTTTCAAGGCATTGAGATATCCCATCTGATACTATTTCAATTATTCTATCTTCAGTAGCAGTGAACTCTGCTTTAGCCGAAGGAAAATTTGCTAATTTTCCACCGTAATAACAGTTTGTTAAAACACTAATAAAAGAAGGTTCAAGTACAAGTAACATCGATCCTCTAAGCTCATCAATTCTACTTGTGCTTAAGCTCATAAAACTATTAAGACCTGCACTGTATTCGTCGTAAGTTTTTACTTCAGGAGGGAATGGGTTTATCTTTGGTTGCAATCTTATCATTGGTAAAAATATACTTCTAACTAATCGAGCAAATCGTTCATTAATTAATCTTAATGCATAGTAATCACCAAGAAGTTCAAGGTTATCAGAACCAAATGTAAAATCAGTCACTTCAACATCATTGTTCAATCCAGAGTTTGCAGTAATATCACCAGACTGAAGTCCTTCCATTAACGCTGATACTTCGTCAGAAGATAATTTACGAGATGTATTAGACATTAATTTTAAATCCTATTTTATTGTAAAATAAATGCAGTGAAATATACATCTTCTATACCTGGAAATTCATCAAGAGATTCTAATTTTTTATTTAGAACAACCATCAATCTATCTGATAACTTTTTCTTACCATCACTTCCAGAAATATCTTCCTCTGTAAAATCACTTATAGTTGACAATATTTCTGAGCGTAAAGCTAATTGATGGGAGTCAACAACCTCCATTACTTTTTCATCATACTGCGTGGAAACACCAACACTTACCTGCAAAAATTTTCTACTTCCTTTTAAGTTTGTAGTAAAATCACCTGGAAATTCGAAATAAGTAGTTTCATAACTATCAACCTCTGGTATGGCTTTAACATTCTTTTTTATTATACCATCTTCACCTTCTTCTTCACCTTCTTTATTTTCAACTTCTTCAGTTTTTTTCTTTTCTGCTTCTTTTCCTTCAATTATTTGATTAACTTCAGCTGAAGGATCTGGTTCAGGTTCACCACCAAATAAAAAATAACCAATACCTAATCCAACAGCTATTAATAAAAAGCCGCCTACTACAAAAATAATTATTTTTAACAAATTACTTTTTTTTGGTTCTTCTTCTACTTCTTCTGCCATTTTTTTCTCGCTACTTGATTGTTGATTATGCTATTGCGTTTACGATATGTCTAGATGAAACATTTTCATCCAAGCTTTTTTTATTATCTTTTTGTTCATTTTCAGCTTCGGATTTTAATAATTCATTTTGACCATTATTATTAGAATTTCTGTTAAAACTATTTTTGGAACCAAAATATTGACTTTCTTCTTTAGCGAAGAATTCTAAATCAATTCCTTGATCATTAAAAAGTTTTTGAAGATGATTTTCATTTTGAGTTAATGCACTTGTAACAAAAGTGTTTTCTGTAATAATTTTTACTTGCCCTGCACCATTTTTTAAGTTTATGGAGACTTTAAGTCTTCCTAAATTTTTAGGTTTAAGATTAAATTCAATTTCTTCTCCACCATTTGCCAAAGCATTTTCTATTCTAGAAACAAGTTTTGAAGTCCAACCTTTCTGGGTTAAATCAAGATTCTCTAGCAAACCTTCAAAGACGGAATTGAAACCTCCGTTTGTAAGTGTGGTATGATTTTGCTGGGAAAATTGATTGCCCTTACTGCCAGACTCAATGGAAGTTTGAATATTTAACACTTTGTCATTTATTTTAATTTCGTTCATCTTATTCTTTATCAATTCATCACTTATTTGATTATTGATATAAGTTAAATTGTTGTTATTTAATAATTTAGAGTCTATTTTCTCTTTATTTTGGAAAGAATTAGAATGTGATAATTCATATAATTTATTAGGATGATTATTTTTTTTAATTTTTTTTACAAAATTTATTTGTTTATTATTAGAAGTTAACGTTTGATGATTATCTAATTTTTGTTCAGATTTTATTGTTTCATTCGTATTTTTTTTAATAACATTTGCTACAGTAGATTTTTCTACACTATTATTAATAGACTGCTCTATACTTTTAATAACAGGTGTTGAACCTTTAAAACTTTCATTTTTTGTCTTATTATTTAATTCTTTAAAGTTATTATGTGCAGGAAACTTAATAAAAATGTTTTTGTTATATTTCTTTGCAAAATCTAAGAAACTTAATATTTTGTCTTTCATTTCAGTTTCAATAGTTTGATTGGATTTTATAGCACTTTTTACACTCTGAAAATCAACTGAATTTAAATCAGTAATGCTTAAATTAGGCAAAATACTTGATAGATAATCAATAATTTTAATTTCATCTTCTTTAAATACAAATTCTAAATCATCTGATGATTTATGCGTTTCTACTTCATTATTATTTAACGTGATGGAAAATAATGAACTCAATATAGAAGTATTATCATTTCCTTTATTTAAAGTAGATAGATAATCTGTATTATTATTTAGATCATTTGTAATTTTCATTTTTAATTTCCATATTTTGAGACTGTTTGCAAATACAGTGCCATTATTAAAATATGTTAATTTATAACGTTTTATTGATGATTTTTCTTCTCTAATTCACTAATGTAAGATTTTTTATATTCTAAAGATTTTTCTTCAGCTTTGATTTTCTTTAGATTATTAATGATAATTTTCTTTTTTATTGTTTCTTTTTCTGCAAGTAAATATTTATTTCTATTTGATGCAATATGTTTTTGATTTTGAAGCGTAGTTAATAGTTGAGAATTATTTTTAAAATATCCTGCATTAATAATTTTATTTGAGGAAGTGAACTTACTACTTTCTATAATTGTATTTATTTGATCTATAAGGTTATCATTTTTAAGGATTTCATTTTGTAACAAATTAGAATTATTAATTTCTTTGGAAATATCTTTTTTTCTGATTGTAGCAAGTCTTTGAAATCTTTTGATTTTTTTTTTCAACTGTCTTACCTATTCATACAATCTTATTAATTCTGATTTTGCATTTTCAAAACTTGCTTTTTCAGAATTACTTTGAGATATAAAATCAATCAATTTTGGCCACATAGCAATAGCATCATCAAGATCTTTATCTTGCCCATGAGTGTACCCTCCCATTAATATCAGATCCTTATTTTCTATGTAAGAACTAATATGTTTTCTGAATAATTTTGATGCATTTAAATGATCAACTGTGATTAGCTCATTCATTACCCTACTAACTGAGTTGGATATATCAACTGCTGGATAAATACCCATCTGTGCATTTAATCTACTTAACACGATATGACCATCAAGAATCGCTCTTGCTGTATCTACAACTGGGTCGTTATTATCATCTCCATCAGCTAAAATTGTATAAAATGAAGTAATGCTGCCATCTCCTTGATCATTTGTTCCTGTCCTTTCTATTAAATTAGGGATCATAGAAATTACTGAAGGTGGATAACCTTTTGACGTTGCAACTTCTCCTAAAGACAATCCAATTTCTCTTTTTGCATGTGCAATCCTTGTTAAGCTATCCATTATTAGTAAAACATTTTTACCTTGATCTCTAAAATATTCTGCTATTGCTGTGGCTCTGTTTGCTCCCCTAATTCTCATTAACGGAGATCTATCGGCTGGAACAGCAACTACAGTAATTTTATGAGATGTTTCATCTTTAAACAAATCATTGACCATTGCACCAACTTCTCTTGCTCTTTCCCCAATTAGAGCAATTACAACTACATCTGCTTCAGTATATTTACTCATCATTCCTAGCAAGACTGATTTTCCAACCCCTGAGCCAGCAATAATACCTAGTCTTTGACCTTGACCAACAGTCAATAAAGCATTTATAATTCTTACTCCAACGTCTAATGGCTTTTTAATTAAACTTTTTTTTAAAGGATTCATAACTTTACCCATAAGTGGCCATTTATGTTTGACTTCTCCTAAAGGTTTTTCATCTAATGGTTTGCCGAAGGCATCAGTTACTCTTCCTAATAAAGAATTATCTACATATATATATCTTCCATCATCTTTTAATGAAACTTCACAGCCAGACACTATATGAGAAGAATGTTCTAAGATAGCAAGCATGTTATGCTTTTCGTTGAAACGAATTACTTCAGCAAGTATTTCTTTTCCCATTTGATCTTTTACAACACAAATACTTCCTATTGGAGCTGGAAATGGGTCACAGAAGATAATATTACCATCAAAATGATTAACTCTTCCTAAGCTAAGTATTGATTTAGGCCTTTTAAATTGGGAAATATTTTCAATTAGATTCGTCTCAAAATTCATAAACTGCTTCCAATATTTTTATTTATTATAAATACTTTTTTCTGAATAACGCATTCCATCACAATTTAAAATTATGTCTCCTCTTGAAAGGTCTTTATTAGAGACAAAAACTTTTGTTTCTTTATTTTTATTGAAATCTGTAATTTTGTTAAGTGCCTGCAAATCCTCTTCATTAACCTCAATTGTAATTTTATTTTCATAACAATTAATATTTTTTAGAAAAGATTTTATTTTTTTTTCATATTTCTCTGGCATTTTATCTATTTGGTAACCAGCCAATTCATATGCAATTTCAAGAATTTTATTCTTGACAACTTCATTAATAGCGGTCTCAGACAAACTTGATAATGATGAGAAAATATTTTTAAAATTTTCATAATCTTTTAAAATTTTTTCCGCATCAGAATTAGTAACTTTAGTTTCTTGTTCTAGACTTTTTGAAGATATATTATCAATTTGATTCATTGATTGAGAAACAGCGTCTCTAACTGAATCTAGAGCTTGTTGAGTTTCGTTGTTAATCCCCATATCTTCTTTTAATTTTGTATTTTCTAGATGATCTTCATGTTTTTCATCAATAGTCGTGTTTTCTGTTACGTTATCTTCTTGGGCTACTTTTTGAAGTTGATTTCCTTCTTCGCCAACTTTTTTACCACTTAGATCTTCATCTGTTTTGTTTTCATTTAATTGTATTTCGCTTTTAACATCATTAATTTTTTCGTCTTGAACTGTTTTTTCTGATAGTTCTTCATCGTCAACTTTATTTTCATTTTTAAAACTTGTATCCTCATCTATTTTATTTTCAGTTGGTTGCGCATTACTTTTAGCATCTATATTATTTTTATCTTTATTTTTTTCATTTGGCTCTTCTTCTTGTGACTTTTGTTCTTGAACAAGGGTTTCACTATCTAATTTTAAATTTGTAGTTTTTTCTTGCGTATTTTTTTTAATTTGATCCCCTTCAACATTTTCTTTTGATTGAAAATCAAGAGCAATATCAATTAATGATTTTTTGACAAAATCAGAATTATTTGAAATGTTTTTTTCTTCAAAAACTGTTTCAGATTGAGATTTTAAAATAGATTTAATCTCATCACTGCTCAAAGGTATGATATTTTGAGCATTATTATTTTCTTGATCTTGTTTCATAGATAAATTCATGACATTAAACTAAATTATACATAATCATCGCCACCACGACCTGCTAACACAATAGTTCCTTCATCAGACATCCTTCTTGCTACAGCTATAATTTGTTTCTGTGCTTCCTGCACCTCTGTCAACCTTACTGGACCAAGTGCTTCCATCTCGTCTTGTATATTTGCTGCAGCACGTTGAGACATACATCCAAATAGTTTTGATTTCAATTCTTCATCAGCCCCTTTAAGAGCTAGAATAATTAAATCATCTTCAACAGCACGAAGAAGTGTCTGAAGTGATTTATCATCAGATAATAATAATGTTTCAAATACAAACATACTATCTTGAATATCTTGCATTAATTGTTTGTCGTCTTTTAAAATCTCTTTCATTATTTTTGCTTCACCATCTTGGCTCAAGAAATTCATGATTTTAGCAGCTGCTGGGACCCCACCAACTTTACTAGCTCTTAAACTAGCATTGGAAGAGAAAACTTTTTGCATTACCCTATCTAACTCCTTTAATGCTTCAGGCTGAACCGTTTCCAATGTTGCTATTCTTTTAATTATATCTGATTGACTTTTTTCAGGCATAAAGGTCAAAACGTCTGATGCGGTGGAAGGTTCTAAATAAGAAATAATTAATGCTATAATTTGTGGATGTTCATCAATTATCAAGTCAGCAATTGATCTAGCATCAAGCCAGTCAAGTATTTCAATTGCTTTGTTGCTATCCGATGGGGTGATTTTTCCTAGAACAGTTTGTGCTTTATCTTCGCCTAATGATTTAGTTAAAACGTTTTTTATGTAACCACCTCCAGATATCCCAAGACTTGTTTGTGCCTTAATAATTGCTAAAAACTCGTCTAAAACTAAATTAACTGTATCTTGCCCTAAACCTTGAACAGAATACATTGCTGAACCAAGTACTTGAACTTCTTTTGGAGAGAGGTTACCCATTATTTCTGCAGCCTCATCCTCACCAATTAACATCATTAAAATCGCACATTTTTGTGTACCTGTTAAGCCTTGGTAAACTTCGTCTGCATTTGGTTTTTTTACTGCTTCTGCCATTTTATTACCCTACTCTCTACTTTATTCTTTTTCCATCATATTTTTAAAGACACTAGAGACTCGACCTGCCTCGTCGCCGACTATCATTCTTATTACAGCTACTTTATCATCATAAGTATTAGCTGTGTCCAACATTTCTGCTGAGATGGCAGCCTTCTTAGGTTTTAACTTTGCTTTTATGTCTTCAAGAGATTCACCTTCCTGAACTTCAATTTTATCATCCATATCCTCTTCTTCATCAGAGGCCATTGCGCCTAATCCAGATGAATAACCAGCTGGTACTAGCACTCTTTTCAATAAGGGATGAAGAGCTCCAAATATAACAATTGCTAAAATTAATACTGTTGCTAATTGTTGTGCAAGTTCTTGTACAGATTCATTTTCATACCACGGAGCTTCTTCAGCCTCTAAAATATCTACAAAAGGGCTACTTGTAACTGTGACACTATCACCTCTTGCTTCGTCAAATCCAAGTGCTTCTTGAACAAGAGATTTTATTTCTGCGAGTTTTTCATCACTGAACTTCTCATATGCTATAACACCTTCAGGAGAAATTATTTTCTTTTCACGGATAATTACTGCAGCTTTAATTTTTTTAATCTCCCCATATTGCGCTTTAGTAGTTTCAACTTTTCTACTTACTTCATAATTTTTAACGGAAGTTTGACTTCTTTGTTTCAAACTTTTTCCAACTTCTTTTCCTTCTGGAACTTGTGTTTTTAAATCTGGGGCTAAAGGCGGAGCATTAGATAATGCTCCAGGAATACCCCTAGCTTCAGGACTTGCACTCTCGTCTAATGAGCTTTGTTCACTTCTTAGGGCATTACCCTTAGGATCAACTGATTCTTCAGTTATTTCTCTTTGGGTGAAATTCATGTCTACATTTATTTCAGCCTTCAAATTACCTGCACCAACTATTGGGGTTAACAATGAGATAATTCTAGATTTATATATTTCTCCTAGCCTCATTGTCTGTGACATTTGTTCACTAGATATTGACGTAGAAATATCGTTTGATGGTTTAGACAAAAGTTCTCCAAATTGATCAACTACTGTAATATTTTCTGATGGCAAATTTGGGACCGAGGATGCAACAAGATGGACAATTGATTGTACTTGTTGTCTTCCCAAAGATCTACCATTGGCCAATTTTACGAATACTGAAGCTGATGGAAGAGCTATCTCTCTTGCAAATACTGTTTTTTCTGGGATAGCTAAATGGACTCTTGCTGAGCTTACTCCAGATATGTGATTAATGGATCTCGATAACTCAGCTTCTAAAGATTGTTTGATTTTAATTGCTTCAACAGACCTACTTGTTCCCATAGGCATATCACCTAAGCTATCATAACCGTCAGGTACGGACGAAGGAAGACCTTCTCCCGCAAGAAGCATTCTTGATTCATGGTAATCTTTAACTGGAACAATTACTTCTCCGGTAGATGGATTTAATGTTGCACTAACACCATTTTGCTTCAATGTTTGAATTACCAACGCTTTTTCACTTTCTGGAAGTGAAGCAAAAAGTGTAGTCATATCTGATTTTTGCATAGTAAAAAAAATTATTATACCAACAAAAGCAATAATTACCCCAAATATTAAAGGAACTGATTTTTGTACAGCTGGATCAGATGTCATTTTCCTAACATTTGAAATAGATGTTGAAATCCTACTTATTATACCTGTACTTTGATTTATACCTGTTATATCATTTCCTGTAGTTGCTTCAGCCATAACCTTTTCCTATCAATTTTAAATTAAACGGGCATGTTCATTATATCTTTATAAGAACTCAATACTTTGTTTCTTACATTTAATGTCATTTGAAATGCAATATTTGAAATTTGCTGTTGCATAATAACCTTTGTTAAATCAGTTTCTTTACCTAATTCATAATCTTTTGTTATTTTTGAGGCTTTATTTTGACTTTCAGCGACAGATTTAATTGCATCATCAATTTTCTTTGAGAAATCCTCAGCTTGTTTATCTAATGAAAAAGCTTCATTAGCTTTTTCTAAAATGTTTTGCCTAAGGATCCCTGTACTAATATTTTGATCTGAAATTTTCATCATATATCTTCCCTTTATTTTGCTTTTGCAAAAGCCAGTTGATCAGAAAATGAGTCAACTGATGAATTTTCATTAATTTTTGATAAAGATTTATCTATCATTATTGATTTTTCATCTATAATATTTCCATTACTTAAAACTAAGGCTCTTTGAAGAGTGTTTTCAAGTTCCCTAACATTACCTGGCCAATTATGATTTAGTAATAATTCTCTTGCTTCACTTTTGAGGTAAGGTACGGATTTATCCTCTTGATTATGTTTATCTAAAATTTTGATTGCAATTGGTAATATATCATCTTTTCTAGATGATAAATTTCGTGTTTGCAGAGGAAAAACGTTAAGTCTGTAATATAAATCCTCTCTAAACCTAGATTGATTTACCTCATAAGCCATATCTCTATTAGATGTTGCTAAAACTCTTACATCTACATCTATATCTCTTTGCCCTCCAACAGGTGTAACTTTTCTCTCTTGTAAAACTCTTAATAATTTTGCTTGTAAAGATAGAGGCATTTCAGAAATTTCATCTAATAGTAAAGTGCCTTTATCAGCAGCTCTAAATATACCTTTGTTAGCATTTGAAGCACCCGTAAAAGCACCTTTTTCATGGCCAAAAAGAATAGCCTCAAGCATGTTTTCAGGTATAGCAGCGCAATTAACTGCAACAAAAGGTTCATTTTTTCTAGAAGAGTTTTCATGAAGATAATTTGCTAATACTTCTTTACCTGAGCCTGTTGGACCATTTATAAAAACGGTAACATCTGTACTTGCCACTCTTCTAGCTAGGGATAATAATTCATATGTTTTAGTATCACCTGCTGAAAAAGAAACATTTGGACAACATGTGTTAAAGATCAATTCTAAAGAATATTGGTCTGTATAATCTGCAACCTTAATTATTTTAACAGCTCCACCTAACTCATCTTTAATTTCTATAGCATTGCAATTACTGTCATCAGCAATAATAATTATCTTTGTTAATTTAGCTTGTCTTGCAATTGAAACTAATTTTGACAAACCTCCAATTTGTTTTTCAAAAATATCTGAGCATACAACTGTATCAGCTTGATAACCAACAAGATCAATTCCAAAAAAATCAGGTTTTGAGCTTCCTATACCAGCTTTTATGACAGTAATATCCCTCTGTTCTAAGATATCACATAAATTATTTGCTATCTTTAAACTATTATTTACAACAATAACTTGGCTCATAAAACACTCCTAAAATTATTAAAAATTGTAGAAGCAAGAAGCTTGCCAAACTTAAATTTTACAAATTCTTTGTTTAAACTTTGGACGGAATTAAATAATTTATGATATCTATGGTTGATTTATTGTTTAAAATGTCATTATTATGACAAAAGTTATTTAAATATTTCAATTATTTGACGGATTATTAAATGAACGTTGTTGACAAGTTAACAGATCCTTCACAACAAAACAAAACAATGCTAAATGTTATAAATGAAATGATTGATGGTGAAAGTCCTGAGACTAAATCCATGAAAAATTTAATTTCAATGGTTTCACAAACAGATAGTACAGCATTAATTTTAGGCGAAACCGGAACTGGTAAAGATATTGTTGCTCAAGCTATTCACAAGTGCTCAAATAAAAAAGGACCATTCATAACTGTAAATTGTGCTGCAATTCCTTCTGAACTACTAGAATCAGAACTATTTGGACATGAAAAAGGATCCTTTACTGGGGCAGACAAACAAAGAAAAGGAAGATTTGAACAATCTAGTGGAGGATCACTTTTTCTTGACGAAATTGGGGATATGCCATTACCACTTCAAGCAAAACTATTAAGAGCCATTGAGAGTAAGACTATTCAGAGAGTTGGAGGTGCACAAGATATTAAAATAGATTTAAGATTGATTTGTGCAACACACAGAGATCTTGAAAAAAAAGTTGAAAGTGGTGAGTTTAGAGCTGATTTGTTTTTTAGAATTAATGTCCTTCCAATAAATGTACCCTCTTTAGCAGAAAGAAGAACAGATATACCAAGTCTACAAAAAACACTTTTAAGTAATCTTAAAGTTGATGAAACACAAAAACCAATCTTTACTCCAGATGCTATAACAGCTTTATGTAAACATAACTGGCCAGGTAATGTTCGTGAGTTAAAAAATGTAATTGAAAGAGCTTGTATAATTTTTCCGGGAAAAGAAATTACAAGTACGAATGTTTACGAAAATTTATTAAGGTTGAAAGTGCCAACAGTTGCCGAAGAACAAGAGGCACTTTGGGAAATGACATCAGATTTAAGTGGAATTGATAACCTTGAAGAAAATGAGTTAAAAAATAATCTTGAAGATTACTTACCACATCCTAAAAATTATAAAAATTGGTTTTCTTTTTATGATGAAATAGATTTAAGAAGACATCTTCAAGATGTTGAAATTGTTCTAATAGAAGAAGCGCTTGAGAAAACTAACAACAAAGTAGCACTTGCTGCAGACAAGTTAAAACTCAGGCGAACAACATTAATTGAAAAAATAAAAAAATATTCAATAGGTTTATAATATATTCGGCATGAAATTTGCTCTATAATTCATTTTATAAGAGATTTTATGACTAATAATATTAATTTAAATTCAGAATTTAATGCTATACAAAGATTTGTGAATCAAGAAAAATTAGATTTAGCTCTAGAGAAAGCTATTAAAGTCTATCCCTACTGCAAGAATAATCATATTTTTGAAAATACCTTAGGCGTAATTTATTATAAAAAAAAGAATTTTGCAGCCTCAAAAAAACATTATGTCAATTCAATCAATATCAAAAATGACTATACTTTAGCTTTGAGTAATTTGGGAAATCAATTATTAGATGAACAAAATATCCCTTTAGCATTAAAGTTTCATATTAAAACTGTTTCACTCGATCCCAAAAATCCTATATTCATAAAAAATCTTTATATGACTGTACTCAAATTTAAACCTTCTTCATATAACGAA
>CACAAB010000014.1 GCA_902530325.1 uncultured SAR116 cluster alpha proteobacterium
AAATAATTAAAAATGATGAAATAAATATACTTTTTGATCTTTGTGGTCATTGGGCCAATAATAACTTATCCTTATTTTCTAAAAAAGCTGCCCCAATACAGATTTCGTGGATAGGATATCCTAACACAACAGGACTCAAAGAAATTGATTACAGATTTACTACTAAATATGCGGATCCATCTAAATGTGACGATAAAATTTATTCAGAAAAACTATATAGGCTACCTGAGACATTTTTATGTTTTAATAGGATTGATGATATAAGTTTTTCACAAACACCACCTTTAGAATATTCTAAAAAAATAACTTTCGGTAGTTTCAATAATATTTTAAAAATTTCTAAGTCTACAATTAAAGCGTGGTCAATGATTTTAAAGAATATTGAGAACTCAAAACTCATATTAAAGTCAAGCTCAGAAATTGATAATGTCACTTTTGAAGATATAAGAATAGAATTTACTAAATTAGGCATAAATAAAAACAGAATTGGCTTGCTTGAAAGAACAGAAAATAGAAAACAACATCTTTTATGTTATAATTTTATTGATATTTCTTTAGATACTTTCCCTTTTAATGGCGCGACAACAACTTTTGAGTCATTGTGGATGGGTGTACCTGTTTTGACAATTGAAGGTGAACATCATGTTTCTAGAGTTTCAACAAGTGTACTAAAAGTTTTAAATTTAAATGAATTTATTGGCAAAGACCTAAATGATTTTGTAAAAAAAGCAATACATATTTCTAAAGATAATAAAAAATTATTATTTTATAGAAAGAATTTAAGAGGTATAATGAAAAATTGTCTACTTGCTGATGGAAAAGAGTTTACAAAAAATTTTGAAAATGCTGTTCTTGATATATGGTCAAAACATAAAAAATAAAAAACCACCCTTACGGGTGGTTTTTCACCTTACAATCTCCAACTATTATCCTTGAAGAAGTGCTAGTAAGTTCTGCTTAGATGCATTTGCCTGAGCTAACATCGATGTTGCAGCTTGAGACAATATCTGGCTCTTAGTCAACTTTGATGTTTCTGAAGCAAAGTCAGCATCCATTATTCTTGATTTGGCAGCTTCTGTGTTAACTTTTAATGTAGTTAAGTTATTAATAGAAGCATCGATTCTGTTTTCAACAGCACCAAATGATGACCTAAATAATGAAAGTTGGTCAATCGCTTTATCAATCGTAGCAATTGAGGAATTTGCATCACCAAGATTTGTGACAGAAACTCCACTTCCCTTAACTTCCTGGGATTGACTTTGATTTTGAACACCCAATTTTTGTAAAATGTCATCCATATCATTACCAGCTGTCATATTAGTGTTAGTATCAGCACCAACTGATTGTATTTTTATAGGACCGTTAGTGTCATTTTTGAGTGTCATATTTCCAACTACATTGACCCTCTCACCAACTTGTGCGTGTCCAATTTTTACACCCTCAGCTTGAAGAGCGTTGTCAGTTGTAATACTAGTTATGGAATGGAAAGCAGTTGTTCCATGTACCTCACCGTTGTTAACGTTTAGAGCAATCGTCTCGGTTACTGTCGCTCCGTGTACATCTGTTCCTACGACAGTAAAATTAACTGCATCGGTACTAGTGTAGTTACCAGCATTACCAGAGATGGTAATAACTGAACCGTTTAAAGAACTAGCGTTAGATGTTGCTGCTCCTGCAAGAGTGATTGCACCTGCAGCATCGGCACTTGTAGAAGTATGAAGTGAATCATCATCAAAAGAAGAGCTTTGACCTATTAAACCAACATCAAATGTGTCAGTTGCATGGGCAGCACCACCAGTAATATTTAAAGCTGTTACTCTATGGAAAACCTTAGTTCCTAATATTTGCTTATTAATTTCACCAGCGGCAAAAGCTATTTCTTCAGTCAATGTGGCACCACTTGAGTCTGTTCCAGTAACTTTTAATTTCGCACTAGCACCGTTAGCAGCGTTAGTACCCTTTTGTGTTAAAACAACCCTTGAGTTTACAACTTCTCCAAGTAATGAGCTTGATGACGCATCCATTGGACCAGTTGCAGCACCAGTACCACCGTCAACCAGACCGTCAAGATCAAAAGTACCATTATTAATACCAGTTGTTACTGAGTCACCATGAATATTTCGCACACCCACAATAAAGTCATTGTCAGTTGAAGACAATGTAATATCGACACCAGCTTCACTAGTTAATATTACACGACCCAACTCATCACTCATAGTTGCTCTAATATCTCCGATACCCGCACTATTAACTTTAGTAATCATTCCAGTAGCGTCTGTTACAGATGTTAAATCAACATGGGTTCCATTGATTCTGAAAGCAGTTGCAGTGGATGGTCTAGCGCCAAAATCTAAAGTTAGTTCTACTTCATTTTTTGCGTCTGCTGTAACACCATGTGAAGTTGTTAATTCATTGATTGCAGCAGCAATACTCTGAGCAGAACCATTATCAGATCCACCAATTAATACATCATTGATTTCAATTTCATTAGCAACTAATGCTGTTCCACTTACAACGTCAGTTTCTAATTCACCACCTACAGAGAACTCGTTAAAGCCAATAGAATGTACATCTGCAATAGTACCAGATCCGCCGGTATAACCATTTTTAACAGAACCAGCTTCAATCCTTACTGCTGAACCATCTAAATTTTCAATTTCTAAAAAACCAGTGTAGGTACCTTGAGTAAAACCAATAGACGATGCATTTGCACCAATAATAATATCAGCACCATTTGTGTTCGATAATGTTATTGTATTGTTTGAATTAAGAGTAGCATTAATACCAGAAGCAGACTCGTTTATATTATCTGTTAAATCTTGATATGAGGTGGATAATGCTATTGTATTGCTATTAATTGTAAATGTTTGAGTCATATTGAAAGGACCCATTTCATCGGATGTAAAGGTGTTAAAAGCATTCACTGTTGCACCGTGTACACCTGAGTTAAGATTGATAGCATCAGCAACTGTTTTAGCAGTATTTGTGTCTGTAGCTGTCAAATCAGCAGTAAAATTTGCTGCAAAAGCATTAAAACCATTTATCTTAATGTCAGATTTGTCTATGGTAGTTGTAGCAGTAGTGGTATAGTCACCTTTAAATACTCTTTCGCTTGTAAGCTTTTGAACTCCAGTAGAGCTATTAAGGCCTAAAGCTGATGCATCAGATTTTTCTAAGTTAACTTTCATAGAATCAGAACCATTAATACCAATCTGAAAAGTTACATCATTATTAGTTCCATCAAGTAATTTTACATTATTGAAATGTGTAGAAGTTGCTATTTTATCAATTTCAGAAACTAAGGCATCTACTTCAGCTTGAATTTGAACTCTATCATTCTGTGAAAGTGTGCTATTGGAAGCTTGAACTGCCAATTCTCTTACTCTTTGTAAAATATTTTCCATTTCACCAAGTGCACCTTCAGCAGTTTGTGTCATAGAAATTGCATCATATGAATTTCTGATAGCAACATCTAAACTTCTAACTTGTGCGTCCATTTTACTTGCAATGGCTGATCCAGCGGCATCATCTGCTGCTGTATTGATTCTCAATCCAGATGAAAGACGTTGCATAGCTTCGTCCATTTCTCTATTTTGAGCTTGCATATTTTTTTGAGCAACTAAAGCACTCAAATTTGTATTAATGCTGTTCATGTTTGTCTCCAAATATAAGTTAATTTTAAACCCTGAAGGTCTTCCTGCTTTTTAATACGACAGACTGTAAAATTGTTTAGAAATCACTTTATTTTTATGACTAAAAGATAATGTAATGGCACATATATTGCTGAAAAAGTAAAGATTAGGGATATATATATGCAGAATAATTTAAATGCTTCATCTAAGGTAAAAAATCTTTTTTATTTGTATGAAAATCAAAAGTTCAAAAAACTTGAAAGAGAATGTTATAAAGTAATTAACAGCAGCTTTTCTTCGTCACTGATATATAATTTATTAGGAGTTAGTCTAACAAAGCAACTCAAACTAAAAAAAGCAATAAATATTTTTAGAAGTGCTCTTAAGTTAGACGCAAGTAACACCGATACATTAGTTAATTTAGGGTTAGCACAAAAAGAAGCTAAATTATTTAATGAAGCAATAAATTCAAATTCAAAAGCAATTGAAATTAACCCTAATTGCTTTCAGGCATATATAAACCTATCAGATTTATATAACATTAAGCAAAATTTTTTCGAAGCTCTTAAAAATGCAAGACATGCAACTATTTTAAATCCTGAATCAGCTGAAGCTTTTTGTAATATTGGGACAGCTTTCAATGGTCTAAGAAATTACGATTTGGCAGCACAAAACTATGAAAAAGCGTTTGATATAAATCCTAATTCACCTTTAATTAGTCACAACTTTGCAATTGCTCTTATGAAATTAAAGAAATTTATGGATGCTAAAGTAATATTAGAAAACAACATTGCAAAAAATAATATAAATAATAGAAGTCAAATTGACTTTGCATTATGTTTGTTCGAGCTTGGTGAAATAGATAATTCTGTAATAGAGCACAAAAAAGCTGTAGCTACTTTTTCAAGATCTTTTGAGGTACATAATAATTATGGTAATCTTCTACTTTTCTTAGGTAAAGATAATGAAGCAATAACTCACTTTAATATCGCCAAAAAAATCTCTTCTAACAATCCAATAATTCATTATAATTTAGGAAGAGCAGAAGTTTCAAATAAAAATTACAAAAAAGCGTTAGAATATTGTGATTATGCATTAAAAGCTAATCCTTCATTTCATAAAGCATTAAATTTAGCAGCTTTAATACACAGGGTTACTGAAAATGACAAGCAAGCTACTAAATGTTTTCAAAAAGCATTAGAAATACAACCTGATGATCACGAAGTTTTATTCAATTATGGTCAACATTGCATTTCCCAAAATCTTTATCAAAAAGGAATCGATTTATTATCAAAAGCAAAATCAAATAATTGTCCTTATCCCGAAGTAAATTTTTTCATAGCTATGGCTAATCACAACTTATTGGGTATAGATGAAGCATTAGATGATTATCTTAAAATAATAGCTGACAAAAATACTAGTAAAGAATTGTTATTTAATTCTTTTTTATTATTGAATTATTCAGATAAATTGTCTCCTCAAAAGATATTTAACTTGCATAAGAAATATGATTTTGATCAAAAATTAGTGTCATTTAACAAAAATAGTAACAAAAAAATAAGAGTTGGATATGTATCATCAGATTTTAGAACACATTCAGTTAATTATTTCTTTTCAAATATTTTAAAAAATCACAATAAAATGGATTTTGAAATTTTTTGTTATTACAACAATAACTATGATGATAAAGAAACTTTCAAACTAAAGGAAAATTCAACTTTTTGGAGAAATATATTCTTAAAATCTGACGAGTATGTTGTTAATATAATTAAACAAGATAAAATAGACATCTTAGTGGATTTAAATGGACACACTGCAGGAAATAGACTTGGAGTTTTTAAAAAAAGAGCTGCTTTTAAACAAATCACCTGGCTTGGTTATCCTAATACTACTGGCTTAAAAAATATGGATTATCGTTTTACCGATAATTTTGCTGACCCTATAAATACAAATGACAAATTTTATACTGAAATACTTTATAGACTACCAAATTCATTTCTTTGTTACTCAAATGGAATTGATGCAAAAATATCTAATGAGATTCCTTACGTAAATAATGGATTTTTAACTTTTGGTTCCTTTAACAATTTAAATAAAATCAACTCAACTACTATAGAATTATGGTCTAAAATATTACTATTAATACCAAATTCTAAGTTAATGCTAAAAAGTCCAGCAAATCAGTCAGATGATTTAAAAAATAGATTAATTGAAAAATTTGCATCTTATGGTGCTGATGCTAATCAAATAATTTTTGAAGGAAGAACAGAAGAAAAAGAAAAGCATCTAGAAATGTATAATTTAGTAGATGTAGCACTAGATACATTTCCTTACAACGGAGCTACCACTACATTTGAAGCACTTTTGATGGGTGTTCCGGTTATAACTTTGTGCGGCGATAAGCATGTATCAAGGGTTTCAAATAGTATTCTTAGAAACTTGTCTTTGGATGAATTTGTAGCAAATACAAAAAAAGAGTATATAAATATTGCTTATTCACAACTTAAAAATATAAAAAAGTTAGAGTATTTAAAGAAAAATTTAAGGTTAAAACTATTAAACTCATCTTTATGTGACGAGATTCAATTTACTAAAAATATTGAAAATGCCTACAAAGAAATTTTAAAAGATTAAGTCTTAATCGTCGTCATTCATTACTTCAAATAAGTTTGTAAGATACTCACCAGTAGATTTCAGACTCGTTACAGTTTGTTCCATTACAGTGAATTGTTGAATATATCTCTCTCGTGTGTTTTTAAGTCTTTCATTAAGATCGATAAGCAAAGCTGATTGATCAGTAAGTTCATCGTTTAGTGTTCTCTCTCTTACCGAAATTTGACCTGATGATGTTTCTAAAATACTAGTAAGATATGATGAAAACTTTTCAATTAAACTTTGACCATAAAATAGCGTTGCATTAGCACCTAATCCAGAATATTTAACTTTGATGCCTGCAGAGTCACCTGAGATTGAGGTAAATGACTTATTAGCAGCATCTGGAGACATTGCAACACTATCAATTGTTGCAGAACCGGTAACACCAGTTGTAGTAATTCCTGCTCCAGTAAAACCTAGTGTTATTGATCCGCTTGTATTTGCAGAAGGAGTAATAGATGTTATACTTTTAAAAGTCTTAGATCCTAACACAGTTGCACTTGCTGCAGGCCCTGTTATGACTTCAGTTTGAGCATTTCCAGACATGTCAGTGCCAACAACTGTAAATGTTTTGTTACTTTCGTCACCTCCACCACTAGTAATTGAAGGTCTTTTTCCAGACAAATCAACAAATGCCGCTAAGGTACCTACATTTACTCCTGAAGCTGCAGCATTTGAAGCAATTTGGGTAACTGTTTTAAAAATATTAGTGGAAGTAACTGTCCCGTTTGCAGTAGGACCAGTTATAGTTTCACTTAGTGCATTACCATCTACATCTGTCCCAGTTATAGTAAAAGATACACCTGACAGATTATTTGTACTTGAAACCGTTATACGAGAGTTTAAACTACTTGATGCTGCTCCGGCTTGTGCTCCATCAATAGTAAAATTTCCTGAGCTACCTCTTGTTTCGTTGTCAACAAGCCCGTCTGAGTCTGAAGCAGTCACAGAACTTCCATTAAGAGTTAATGCAGTATTTCCAGTTCCTGACTGTGTTGTTCCAATGTTATCAGCATCTGTTGTACCAACGAATTTTAAAAATCCATCTAAATTACTCCCTATGGAGTTTATTGCAATGGATGATGAACTGCCTGTAGATGATGAAGATATTGAATAACTTCCATTGGAATGAGTAACTACTACGGATTTATTAGCTGCACTTAGAGTGCTATCTGCATTAATTGCTGTTTGAATAGCAGTTGCTAAAGCTGCTTCAGAGCTGTAGTGAGACGCAGGAATGGAAACTGTTCCTGACTGCGTTCCATCAACTGTAATCTGTATTGTGTTATTAGATGCAAGGACTTCAGGCGTTGTATCATTACTCACCAATCCAGTAAATGCACCGGAGACAAAAGCAGTCATCAAAAAAGTATAGGAACCTGCTGCAGGAGGCTTTGATGTTCCTCCAGTGACAGTCAATAAACTTGAATTTGAAGAATACATTGAATTAAAAATAGCATCTAAAGAGGATGGATTGTTTTTCAATTCATTTTCTAGTACTGTTGTATTTAAAGATAACTGACCATCTCTTTCAGTTCTGACCCCAAGATTTGATATATAAACTCCATTTGCACCAAACCCTGTTAAAGCAGTTGAAGATAATGTTTCTATTTGATCTTTTATGTTTTTAATAACTGGATCATCTGCCAAATCACCAGCAGCTTTGGATTGTGATCCACGAAAAGTTTTTTCATTTAACAATCTACGTGCAATATTAATTGAATCAACAAATGATTGAAGATTTTTTTTGGCACTATTTATATCCACTGCACTTGATAGGTTAACAGGCACATCTGATCCTGATGAATTAGTTACTGATAAAATATTTACTTCATAACCAGTGAAAAGGTCATTAATTATATTCGAAGATCTTGTTAATGCTATTCCATCAACTGTCAAAGCAGCATCTGTTCCAGCTACTTTCTGTTTTGAGTTATTAGTAGAAGTATTATCAATTGACGATAACCCAGAGCCGGATGGGCTTTCACTTGCCGAAACTCTTAATGCATTTTCTTTACCTGTAGAAGATTTTAATACAAGTGTAAACGTTCCATCCCCCGCTCCTAAGACGCTTGCCGCAACATCATAATTTAATTCATTTATTTTATCTTTAAGGGATTCAAGGGTATCTGTTGCAGTAACATTAATTGATTTTGATGATACAGTAGCGCTAGAAACAAAACTACCTGATGACCAGTCCCCTCTTTCTAAGGTTAATGTTCCTGCGCCAACTGATGCAGTATTTGATGAATAGTCTTCAAAAGCAAGGGTTTGACCTTTCGCCAATGATGTTACACTTATGTTTGAATTAATTGCAACAGCTGTGGACGGATTAGTGATATTAGCTGATATTGGGGTGCCGTTAGACGAGACTTTTAGTGATGTGTTTCCAGTTAAAGTTGTTAAAGAAGATGATAAAGTTGATAACGCACTTTTAATTTCTCCAATTGCAGAAATAGAAGTATTTTTTGAGTCAATTTTGGTTTGGATAAGATTTTCTTGAGGTGCTTTTTCAGCTTCAACAAGACTTTCAACAATTTGAGTTATATTTAATCCACTACCTCTATTGTTGATTGCACTTAAATAATCTACATTACTCATATAATGATTCCTAATAAAACATTAACGTCATATAAAGTGCAAATTTTATGCCTTTTATATGAAAAACTTATTTTTTATAATTTTATAATTGGTATGTAATTTGCAGATTTTGAATAAAGAGGAATTTATGCCAACAATTTATAAATCACAAAATAACAAAGAGTTTTTTAATCCTTTTGGACCCCCACTTGGGTATTTTAAATTACCATCCGAGGTTATTAAACGCATGAATCAGTTAATGACAAAAAAACTTGATGATTTTTCTAATTTTTTAGTTGGTAAAGTTTCACATGAATTAAAATTTGATCAAGAAATTATAAATTATATTGGTTCTCAGATTGTTGACTTTGCAGTTGAGTATCACAATAAAGCGATTGAAAGAAATAATTTTAATTCTACCACACAGCCTACTCCGAAATTAAAAATAAATGCTGGCTGGTTTATAAGACAATTTAATGGTGAATATAATCCAAATCACTTTCATTCAGGTTGTACATTATCTAGTGTAGGCTATTTATCTTTACCTGAAAACATAGAAAAAGAATGGGAAGAAGATTACAAAGATCACCACCCTTCTCACGGTCATATAAATTTTACATATGGAACACATACTCAGTATAATATATCTTCTATAATGATTAAACCTCAAGTCGGTGATTTTTATATATTCCCAGCTTCGTTATACCATTGTGTATATCCATTTTATACATCTGGAGAAAGAAGATCATTTAGTATTAATATGACTGTAATCTGAAAATTTATTTCAGTTATTTTTATAATTAGTCAGAGTTAAATTATAATATCAGAAAATTTACAACCATTTTGAAAATTTTGAGTCATTTTTTCAAAGGCAAGTTCTAAATTTTTAGTGTAATTTTTACTATTAAATAAAGCTAAGTTTTTGCGGTTATTAGTAATCTTATTTTTCAAATCATAAATTAATTTTGAATCTTTTCCAATTTCAATCGCCTTATCTTCATATTCTTTTAAAGAATATGTGATTAAATCCTCAAGACAAACAGAAGCTAAAATGCTGGCAGAAACCCTCGATGCAAAAGAGTTCCCAATACATGTTATAAGGGGAACACCTGCCCAAATGGCATCTGAAGCAGTTGTATGTGCATTATAAGGAAGTGTATCTAAAAATAAATCAGTTACCTCATATCTTTTCAGATGATCAGCAATATTTTTCATATAACTTGCGAAAATAATTCTGTTTGGATCAATTTTTCTTTTAGATGCCTCTTTTTTTAAATTAGTAACTGCCATTTGATTTGTATGTGCGAGTAGTAACACGCTACCATCAACTGCTTTTAAAATGTTCATCCAAACATCAAAAACATTGGGTAAGATTTTGTAATTTTGATTAAAACAACAATACACAAATGAACTTGGAGGGATTGAAAATTCGTCTTTAGTAAAACTTCTTTTAGAGGAAGGACGATTTGATGGATTTACAAAATAAGTTTCAGGTAAATAAACTATTTTTTCTGAGTAATATTTTTTTAATTTTTCTGGAATTACAATTCGGTCAGCAATAATATAATGATAATTTTTTGAGCCTAATGTCCCTGGATAACCAAGAAAATTAACTTGAATAGGTGCTAATCTTTGAGAAAAAATAGTTGGTCTTGAGTTTTGCGTGTACCCATTTAAATCTATTGCTAAATCAAGATTTAAGGTAGAGCATAAATTTTTAATTTCTTTATCATTGTAGACTTCCAATTCAAAAAATTTATCAAACTGTTCTTCATAATATTTTCTTGTTGTATCTTTTTTTGGAGTATCTTTTAAAGAAAACCCATAAACTTCAAATTTTTTTCTATCATGAAATTTAATTAAGTCTCTTATCAAATATGATACTGGATTATTATCCGAAAAATCTGCGGAAAAATATCCTATTTTTATTTTTGGGTTTATAATATTATTTGATTTGTATATTTTACATTTTGGTGCATAACTCAAAAAATTTTCATTACAATATTTTTGTAAATTAGGGTTATCTATAATTGCATGCAAATTTATTGGCAAACCATACTTGTGAAATGAATTTTTATCCTTGTAAAGTTTTATATATTTATCAATAGTTGACCAATCAGAAATTTTTAGTTGTAAATTAATCAAATTATGTCTAGGGGTATGATTTTCTTCATTAAATTTAATAGCTTTTTTATAGTATTTATCAGCAGTTTGAAAATCATTTTGAATTTCACATATATGACCTAAATTATTATAAATTTTATCGTTTTCATAACCCATCGATATACATTTGTTATAATATTCTTTCGCAATATTAATCTGGTTATTTTTCAAATATATGTTGGCTAAATTAAAACAAGGTTCAGGAAAATTTGGTTTTATTTTTATCGTCTGATTTAAATTTTTTATTGCTTCTTGTTCATCACCTTGTTCTATATTAATAATAGCAAGGTTAAAATAATAATCAGAATTAAATGCATGCAAATTATTTAATTTCAAAAATATACTTTTTGCTTCTTCATATTTTTTAATCTTAATTAAAATTTTGCCTTTATTTGAAAGAGCATCTGGATAGTCTACCTTTAAAGTGATTGCTTTTTCACAGTTATCTAAGGCTTCTTTAAACATTTCTAGATTTTTGTAGACCAATGCCAAATTATTATAAGCGATATAATTATTTGGGTTAATTTGCAGAGCCTGATTAATAAATTTTAACGCTTTGTGATTATTACCTTTTTGACTTTCTACAACTCCAAGCAAGTGTAGACTGTCAAAATGTTTAGGTACTTTAGACAAAATTTTTTTATAACACAACTCAGCATCTAAAAGTTTTCCACTTTGATGAAAACCCACACCTAAACGGAGCTCTTTATTTATATCTATGTCTATTGTATTTTGTTGAATCATAATTGAAATTTAAATGTCTATTGAATTAATTGCTTTTTTCATATCTAGATGGTGGTTGCCTATAAATAAACCGTGTGTGTCAATTAAATTAGCATTAACAAAATCATCATCAATTTCTGTATCAAAATATTTAACTACATCATTTTTTGTAAAATTACCTGCAACTATTGGTCTGCATTCAAAACCAAGAGAGTTTAATATATTTAAAAGATCTTTTCTTGTTCTTGAGGATTCTTTTTTTATGACCATGCTGAAACCAAACCAACTACTTGAGCCGATTTCTTTTTGGGTAATTATATCGTCATACGTATTCATTTTATCTAAGAAAAGTTCTGCATTTTTTCGTCTTTGTTTTAAAAACTGTGGGAATTTTTTTAATTGTATACTGCCAATTGCTCCTGACATTTCTAGGGGTCTTAAGTTATAACCAGGAAGAACAAACCTAAATGCTTCGTCAAAATTATTGTTTTTCTTAGTGGCAACTAAATTATCATCAGGCAAATTTCTTGTCCAACCATGTGCTCTCAAAGATAAGAGAATATGATATAATTCTTTATCATTAGTAACAATCATCCCACCTTCCATAGTAGAAATATGATGGGAAAAGAAAAAGCTAAAGGTACCCATAAGACCTATAGAACCAGTTTTTTTATCTTTAAACTCTGCACCCAAAGACTCACAATTATCTTCAATGATTAAAATATCTTTTTTATCTATTATCTTGTTAATTTCGTTAAAATCATTTGGGTTTCCTAGTAAATTAACCGATAAAATAACCTTTGTCTTATTTGAAACTGCTAATCTTAATTTGTTGAGGTCATAATTTAATGTATGTAAATCAATATCAACAAATTTAATTTTAAGGCCATATTGATAAAGAGGGTAATATGATGTACTCCAAGAAACTGCTGGAACAATGACTTCATCACCTCTTTTTAGTCTTTTTTTATGATCATTTGTATAAAAAAGGCTTGCTACCATTAAAAGATTTGCTGACGAACCTGAATTCACCATAATTGAATATTTACTTCCAATATAATTAGAAAACTCCTCCTCAAATTTTTTTACTCTTGTGCTCATTGTAAAAAAACCATCTTTGACAACCTTCATGATTGCTTCTTTTTCTTGATGATCCCAACTGTCATGTGATAATGGAAATTTATAAGACATTTTCATAACTTCCTAAATAATATTTAACTGTTTCTTCAATGCCATTTTCTATAGAAATTTTACTTTTCCAACCAAAATTATTGAGTTTGTTTACAGAAACTAATTTTTGTTTTTGTCCAACCGGTTTATTCATATCAAAATCAAATGAACCCTGCCAATTAAAGCTTTTTGCTACCATTTTATAATAATCTAGTACTGTATAATCTTTTCCCACACCAACGTTCATTACCTCTGGCATTTCTGAAAAATTCTCAATTGAATAAAAAATACAATCTATCAAGTCACTCACATACATAAATTCTCGTCTGACAGAACCATCCCCCCAGATTATAACCTTATCTTCAGCATTTAGTTTTGCATCATGAATTTTATTTATTATATTAGGTAGAAGATGACCTGATTTCAGATTAAAATCATCATATTTACCAAATAGATTGCAAGGAATAATTGTTTTGTAACTTAGTTGATCATTATCTTCATTGATATAATTACATAATTTATGTACAAAAATTTTAGCCAATGCATAACCCTCATTAGTTGGCTCTAGTGGTCCTTTTAAAATAAATTCTTCCTCAAGAGCAACGTCCATATTTTTGGGATAAACACATGAGCTGCTAATGTTAATTAATTTTTTTATATTTTGTTTTTTTGCAGCTACAACTAAATTTTTTCCCATTTCTGCATTTTCGTAAAGAAAACTCAAAGGATTATTAATATTGGCCTGAATTCCTCCTACTCTGCCAGCTGCATGTATAATTAAATCAGGATTTTCTTTTGATAAAAATGCGTTAACTTTATCAAAGTCTAACAAGTTTAATTCTTTGCTGGTTGGTGAAATTATGTTGAAATTTTGGGCTTTATCGTTTTCAATAAAGTTTCTCCCAACCATACCTGAACCACCAGTTATTAGAATGTTTTTTTGTTGAATATTTGTTGTCATTGAGTTTTAAACACTTATATCATTTTAAATCATTTATATCACTATCAATCATTTCTGCTACTAATTGATCAAATGAAATTTTGGGTTTCCATCCGAGTATTTTTTTTGCCTTAGAAGCATCTCCTAATAATGTTTCTACTTCAGCAGGTCTAAAATATCTTTTATCTACCTTTATTATAGGTTTTCCAATCCATTCATCTAAATTTTCTGATTTTCCTGATACTTTTTCAACTACGCCAATTTCATCTACTCCGCTTCCTGTCCATTTTATTGTCATGCCAATATGTTTTGCTACTGAATTAACAAAATCTCTAACTGAATATTGTATACCTGTGGCTATAACAAAATCGTCAGGGTTGCTATGTTGAAGAATAAGCCATTGTGCCTCCACATAATCTCTAGCATGTCCCCAATCACGTTTTGCGGATAAGTTTCCAAGGTATAATGGGAGTTTTGATCCGGCAAGAATAGTTGCAAAAGCACGAGTAATTTTTCTTGTAACAAAAGTTTCACCTCGTCTTGGTGACTCGTGGTTAAATAAAATACCATTAGATGCAAAAATATTATAAGCCTCTCGATAATTTTTGGTTATCCAATGTCCATACATTTTAGCAACTCCATAAGGACTCCTTGGATAAAATGGTGTTGTTTCATTCTGTGGAGTTTCTTGAACTAAACCATATAGTTCTGATGTTGAACTTTGATAAAATTTTGAATGATTTTCTAATCCTAAAATTCTAATTGCTTCTAGGATCCTTAATACACCAAAAGCATCCGAATTAGCTGTGTATTCAGGTTCTTCAAATGACACAGCAACATGACTCTGAGCAGCTAAGTTATATATTTCGTCAGGTTTTACTTTTGCCATTATAGCTATGAGACTCGATGAGTCAGTCATATCACCATGATGTAAAATTAAATCTTGATTATTTTCATGTGGGTCTTTGAAAAGATGATCAATTCTTCCAGTATTAAATAAAGATGTTCTCCTCTTAATTCCATGAACTTCATATCCTTTATCAATTAAAAATTCAGCTAAATAAGAACCATCTTGACCTGTAATACCAGTTATAAGTGCCTTTTTTGCCATTTCTAATCTCCCTGTAAAATATAATTATGTACTTTACATTATTATTATGGAATTGTTTATTAAAGTTATTTGCATATTTTATGCCTAATTTAGATTTTAATTTGGATTGGATATAAAGTGTTAAAAAAAAAGATAATTAACTCATTAAGAAATAATTTTGCATTACTTATTTTGGCGGCTTTGGTCGGTTTAATCGTATCTTTTGTAGCTCAATTATTTATTATAGGTGCAAAAAATATATATGAATTTATCTTTTTAAATGATCAATTTTTATTAAATATTACTTTCTTGAATTTAGAATTAAATTTAATACCAATGTTAATATGCGTTCCAAGTTCATTATTAGTTGGTTTTTTAATGTACTATTTAAAATTACCAAGGTGGTTTGGTCCTGCTGACACTATATATGCAGCTCACCATAGAGCAGGGATTTTAGACCTCAAGGGTGGATTTGGATCAACTATCGCATCGTTCATTTCTATAAGTGGAGGAGCTTCTGTTGGAATTTATGGTCCTCTTGTGCATTTTGGTGCGACAGTTTCATCATTTATAAGACGTCAAAAGTTTATACCAAAAATACCACACGATATAATTATTGGTTGTGGGGTTGCTGCTGCTATTTCTGCTGGATTTGGTGCACCTATAGCCGGTATTATTTTTGCTCATGAAACTGTATTAAGACATTTTTCTATGAAGGCAGTTGCAGCTCTTGCAATTTCATCTATGGCGGCTAATTTTTCAGCAACTGAAATTGGAATAGTAACTCCTCCACTTTTACTTACTGCAATACCTTTTGAAATGAGTGAAATTTTAATAAGTCTTGGAATTATTGGACCTTTAGCAGCCATTATAGCGATCATATTTATGAAACTTGTACTTTTTCTTGGTTCTATTCCTAAAAGGTTAAATTTAAAAAGTTGGCAATCCCCAGTAATTGCTGGATTAGCTTGTGGTATATGTGGAATGGTTTTTGGAGAAGTTCTGGGCTTGGGAACTCATACTTTAATGTCTGTAATAACAAGTCAACAAGTTATAGGTTATCTTATTGCTCTTTTATTGGGAAAGTTAGTTCTAACTTCTATATGCATAGGTTTTGGTTTTTTTGGTGGTATGTTTTCTCCCGCCCTTTTTTTAGGAGGAGTTTTAGGAGCTATAGTTTTTCAGTTACCAATTACTTCCATGAATTCAGATTTACTATCAGTTCTTGCTGTTTCTGCCATGGCATCTGTCTCGAGCTCTGTAATTGGAGCACCTATAACTGCAATAATCTTAGTATTGGAACTAACAGGCTCTTATGAATATGCTATTGCTGCTACTTTTCCAATTGTAATTTGCTCGTTTATTACAAGTAGAATTTTCGCCAATAGTGTATTTGATAAACAGCTTATTGCTAGAGGCGTTGCCATAACAAAGGGTAGAGAGCAAATTCGGTTAAATGAAGCTTTAATAAAGAATTATGTTGAAAAGAATTACACCAAATTAAAACAAACAACATCTATCGATAATGCAATAAAGGTATTAATTAAACAAAAAACAACGGAAGGGTATATAATTTCAAAAGATAATAAATTTGTTGGTAAAATTAGCCTTCTAAACTTAATAAATAAAAAAGATACTAAAATAATAAATCACTTAGAAGAAAAACCGCTTACCATTGATCCCTCTTCAAACTTAATAATTGTAATAAAGAAATTATCAAAATTTGTTGGCGAGAGCATACCAATTGTTGATAAAAAGACTAACGAAATGATTGGTATAATCTCAGAAAATGATGTTTTACAAGCATATCTTGATATCTCAGAAGAAATAAATCTTATTGAAAAACATTAATTTGAAATAATAATTAAACAATTATTATAATTTTACGTAACTAAAATTAACTGTAATGAAATAATTTTGGGTATTTAAATGAATTATAATGCATCGATAAAACAATATTTAAATGAAGAAATTGTTGCTAAAACAACTAGCTTAGATCCTCATAAAATAATAGAAGAGGTTTTAAAAGATTTAAAGAAGAATATGGAAACTCTAGCTTATTCATTAGATAACGAACCAGTAATATCATCCATAAAATCTCAAAGTTTTTCTAAATCTTTAACAGCTATTTACATATTACAATCAAGTCTAAACTTTGATGAAGGTAAAGAAATTGCTGAAAATCTCTATCGTATTTATGAATTTTGTAAAGACGGTATTATGAAAGGTTTCACCAAACAAGATTCGAAACTCATTTACGATTCAATACCTCCAATAAATGAAATTCTAGATGGATGGAAGCAAATTAAATAATAATCCTATTGATTTACTTAAAAAAAAGTTTATTTAATTATATTATATCACTTTTCTATAGGTGCCATGGTGTCTAAATATTGTCCAGAGTGGATATTCGGGATTTTTGCAGCTCAGACGAGTAAAGAATTTCTTTCCTCTAACAATTCCATCGCCGGCATTTCAAGAAAATATTCGTCTGCAATTAGTGAACGTTACAATGAAGTAAAATTTGAAGAGATTATGGATGTTGCAGAAAAAATTCTTCAATTTTTGTCTGAGATAAATGCTGGTGAAGATGCAGTAAATTACATACAAGATTATATTCATTATCGCGTTAAATACGAGTCAAGTGGTAGTGAAAGAAAATTATCTGGAATGTTTTCATCTGCTTTTGATCCAGAAAAAGTTAAGGACTATAATTCAGACAAATGCTTTAAAATATTCAAAGCTACAGTGTTTAGTATCAGAAACAATGCCCTTCCAAGTGCCACACCAGGTTGGGTTATAACAGATGAAGAAGATATTGACTGGATTGGTGAAGTTTTCAATCAAGAAGCTGAAATTTTTTAATTTTTTTATTATCTTAAATAATCGAATAGATTCAACTGCGAAATTTTTACGAAAGATTGTTGACTTGCTTGCATAGAAGTTAGTTTACTTTGTAAATTTGTCACTAGTGCAGCCAAATCTGCGTCTTTCAAATCACTTACATCTTTTTCTACACCTAGTCTTCTATTAGCTAAAAGCTCTACCTGTCTTTCTAGAGAATTTGTCCTAGCTCCGATTTCACCTCTATTGTTAGAAATATGAACCTGTGTTGAAGCAACATTATCTAATTGTTTTGAGGGCAATTGATCATTATCGTATAGTTTTTGAACTCCACCAATGTTGTTTCCAGATCCATCTGTTGGTTGAACGTTAAAAAAAGACGTAGGGTCTTTTTGAGCAGTATCAATACCATAAACTGAAAGATTATTAATTTCCATTGGACCATTAACTGAGTCAGTTAATTTAATTGTTTTTCCATCATCCATAATAGTTGCAACTACACCTGTATTACTTAGGTTAATTTGCCTCACAAACTCTGAGGGATCTTCACCTGTAATTTCAGTTGTAATGGTAGCTGTACCTAAATTTCCTGTTAAATCAAAGGTCCAAGTTCCAGGATTTTTATTTTCAAAAGTTAGCTCAGCTACACCTGTTGATTTTACTGAATTTACTCCTCCAGAAGCTGTTCTTATTGAATAACTGATATCTTCTAACATTTGAAAAATAGAAACGTTCTCACCTAATGGTCCCTTAACTGCTTGAAACAAAGTTCCCCCGTCTAAAGTTGTTTCCATCACTCGAGATTCAGAAATAGATAAAGATGCTATGCCTCTATCGCCTTTATAATTAATTTTACCAGCTAAATCCTTTTCAAAAGGGATTGTATTTGTTTTATAACCACTGAATAAAAAACTTCCATTACTATCTTGAGCATTTGCTAGACTTAATACTTCTTCTTTCATCTGATCAACTTCAATTGCAATTGCTTCTCTATCAGAAGCTCCTAATACATCACTTGAAGCTTGTATAATTAATTCTTGAACTCTAGTAAAAATATTTGATAAATTTTCTAAGTTTTTATCCAGCAAAGATAACCTATCATTTGCTGAATTAACATTTCTCTCGTATTGTTCAATTTGTTTTTTTACTACATTTAATCCTGATAATTCAACAGAGCCAACTGGATCATCTGAGGCCCTTAAAATATTTTCACCAGTTGCAATTTTATTCTGAAGATCTTGAAGTTCTTCAGTTGTTGATGAAAATTGTTTTAACTGCTGTTGATTAAATAATTTTGAACTTATCTGCATTTAAAAACCACTTTAATTATTAAACAACATCTATAAGAGATTGAAACATCTCTTTAGCAGTTTGCAATATTCGTGCCGAAGCTTGATAAGCTTGTTGAAATTCTAGTAAATGAGCTGCTTCCTCATCAAGATTTACACCAGCAAACTCACTTTGACTTGCCTCTGCTGCATCTAGGGTGCTAGAAGCTGAGTCCAAAGATAATTTACTTGCTTGAACATTTGATCCAACCTTTGCAACAGTAGTATTAAAGATTTCTTGGAAGTTGCCTTTATTACTACCTGATTTATCAGATCCTTGAAGATTTAAAATATTAATTATATTTCTATTATCTCCAAAACCATCCTTATTACTAGAAAAATCAAAGCTATTGTTAACTATAGTATCTTCAGAAAATTGAAATTTTGTATTATTTACTTCAAAAACTCTATTAACATCAAGAATTCTAGAGGCTATTGAATGGCCACTCTTTTTGTCAAAAATTTCAACTTTATTTTTATTTGTTGCATCAACTTTAATGGTTAATTCAGGCTCGAATTCATCATTTAGATTTTCGCTTTCAGAAAATTGATCATATTCTGCACTTATTTTTCTTGCTCCACCACCCATAACAATTGTAATCAAGTCCTCTGGTGGCAGATTAGTTAAGCTTATTTTTTCAGCAACTGAGTTTTGAATTGATCCGTCTGGGATGTCAACTTTTACTGGTTCTCCAGAAAAGGAGGATACCTTTAAATTATCATTATCAATAACGGCTCTGATATCTTGGGTTTTAAAACCATACACTTTGTTAGCATTAGGATTTGTATCTATCTTAAAATCAAGTTTATCAACTGTATAACTTAATGATAATCTACCCACCTTTTTTGTCCCAACTTTTACTGTTCCGGCGGAATTACTATCAGGTACTATTGATTTAATTTGAGTAAAAACCTTTTTTCCTGTAACGACTACATTTTGACCTTTAGCGGTTAAAACTTCAGTTTGTGAGTTACCAAATTGATCTAAGCCAGTTATTGTATATTTTCCTGTGTCAGCTCCTGCCGGTTTAATTGTAACCACTTGCGGTTCCATGACCACAGAAGTTGCTTGTACACCAACCTTAATATTACTTGCTGTATTGTTGGCTACGGATATAGATGAAACTTCACTAAAAGAAATTGTGCCAGTTTTAGTCGAATTATTTCCTCCTGAAATTGTTTCGGTCTTAAACACACCATCAGTATCAAGACCTGAAATTACAAAAGAATTATTTTCTTCATTTCCATTACAAAATATTGTTATTTTACCGTTTAAAGCTTTTGAGTTTTTTAAAGCACCATCAAAAGATAAATCACCTGCTGTTGCCGACTTACTTGTAAATAAACCATCTACATCAGTTGTTGATAAAATACCGTCAGTAATTATACCAACTCCTGCTGACATTCTATCGTTATATATAGAATCTTCAAGAGTTATGCCTGATGATTCATTCCATGATAAAGTTAATGAAGAAGATGGTGACCCACTAAATGCAGATCCGTCACTATTGAAAAATACAGGAACATCATTTTCAAATTTAATTGTATAGTCTGTTTTAATGTCATTTTGTGTAACCTCTATACCAATTGCAGGACTAGAAGTTGTTGGTTGAACAACAAAATTACCAAGCATGGTAGTTATGCCTTCTTTTAAACCAAATATTTCAGCATTAGCAGTATTCGCGGTATTAGCAACTAACTTAAATTGAGCACCTTCGATTGTACCTTCTGCTGTAGCTATAAGTTCATAACCTTGTGCAGTTCCAATTTCTATGTTGCCTGAAGTATTTGATGCTGGGGTAATTGAGCTAATTGTTTTAAATAAACCTGATGACACTACTGTTTTTCCAGAGTTTGGGCCTGAGATAGTTTCAGTTTTACTTAATCCGTCTGTTCCTATGCCGACTATTTTAAAAGAATTTTCACTTTCATTACCTGTTGAAGTTATTGATATCCTTGTACCCAAAGATGAACCAAAAGCTGGTTCAGTTCCAACATTAATTCCTGTTGCCGCATCATCAGAAGAAATATTTGTAATTTCTGTAAATAACTTAGTACCCTTAACTGTATTATTATTTACACCTGTAATAGTCTCAGTTTGGTCATTACCGTCTAAATCTTTGCCAGTTATAGTAAAAATAACAGATGCATTATTAGAAGAACTTTGAATGCTAACAGTGGATTTCAAGTTACTAGCTGATCCAGAGCTTGTTTGAGCTCCATCAAGCGTAAAAGCGCCTGCACTTCCACGTGTTTCATTATCAACAAGACCATCGCTATCTGATGATACTGAATTTAGACCATTTATAATTAATTCTGTTGATGCTGTCCCAGTTTGAGTAGTAGCAATTAAATTTGGTATATTTTCTGATGTACCATTAAAACGTGCTTTTATTCTGTTTGTTTCAGGTCCTTCTACCAATAATTCTCCTGATGCCATCTTTAAAGTATAAATTTGTCCTTCAAAGCTTAGGTCCACTGATTGTCCATCTTTAGGTAAGGAGTTTAGGACTTTACTTTTTATTTGAGCAGTTGGGGTTTCAGATCTCAATGATGTTAGTAGCGCTGTAGATACTTCCTTTTGGGTATCTATATTTAGGGCATTTGCATCGATTGTAGTATTCCAATTTCCATCAGCTGCTTTTGTACCAATCCTAATTTGACCATTATTTGTGCCAGACGGAGTTATTGATGTTACAGATTTGAAAATATTGGTGGAAGTTACCACTCCCCCATTTGATCCCTTTATGTCTTCAATAATAGATTCATTATCTAAACCAAAACCAACTATTCTAAAAGTTGTTCCTGTTGTGTCTTCCCTACTTTTTATTTGTATTTTAGCACCTAAGTATTCAGATGTTGATAAAACACCGTTTAATCCAGTAGCAAAACTCTCAATTGCAGTGCCAGAAGTAAAAGACGTTAATTGAACTAAGCTATCATCGTCATTTATATCATTATGACTAGCTGTTCCAATTTTAATATTGCCATTTCCATTAGCTGAAGTCTCAATTGATGTTATGGTAGTGAATTTTGTTGAACCTACCACTGTATCGGCTTTTGTTCCAATTTTGATAGTGCCACTAGCAGCGGCTGAAGTCGTAATTGATGTTATTTTACTAAATTTTGACAAACCTTCAGCTGTATTAGAAGCTGTCGCACCTTTAATTTGTTCTGTAATAGTGGTTCCACTTGAGTTAGTTCCAGTAACTGTAAATGTATTTAAGCTTTCATCCGCAGTACAGAAAATGGTTACAACTGCATTTAAATTTTCTTTCGGTGGACTTAAAATTCCATTCGGTGTGATTGTCCCTGCAGCACCAGGATTAGCTAAAGTAAATAAACTATCATCGTCAATTTTTGTCGCACCTTTAATTTGTTCTGTAATAGTGGTACCACTTGAGTCAGTTCCTGTAACTGTAAATGTGTTTGCACTTTCATCCGCAGAACAGAAAATAGTTATAACTGCATTTAAATCGTTGGCGTCTTTTAAAGAACCATCTAGTGTGAGTGTCCCTGCATTACCAAGAGCTTGATATTTAAATAAGCTATCATCATCATTTACAAATAATTTGTAATCTTTTTGATTAATATCAATTCCATATTTTGATAACCCAACAACAGCTTTTTTCCCGTCAGGAGACCCAAGACTATTATCTAAATCATCAAATATTTCAGGTATTATAGTTACAACTTCTCCTGTTTTGCTTCTATTTACATTCACATATCCATTTGTTAAAGCATCTGTTACCGCTACATTTGAAACCCCTGAATTTATTTGTGTTGTAAAAGTTTCACTTGATACAAATTTTATTTCACCTTTAATATTGGCTGAAACCTTTTTTGTATCACTTATATCTATTAATAATCTTGAATTTCTTTGTGAGTCATTTTCACTTAAGTTTTCATAATCTTTTCCAAATACTTCCAGAGTAAAATCTGAGGGAGCTGTAATATTTTTTAAGTTAATGTCGTATCCATCTTTAGATTCAATAATTATTTTCTTGAAGTCACCAGTAACAGTTGCTGACAAAGCAGTTTGAGAAGAATACTCATTTATTCTTTTTGCAAGTGCTGAAATATCACTCGCGTCTACACTTGCATTTATTGAGACTGCTTCTGGGTTTTTGCCTTTTAAATCAAATGTAATGGAACCACTAACACCATCATTAAAAGGTCCAAGTAATACTTTAGTACTTGCAGACACATGTACTCCTGTTCCAGCTAATTCAGTATTTAATTTATTAGCTAAATAGTAAGCACTAGAACCCACCGGTACATTTGTAGTTTTTTCTATGTTATCATTATTAGTAACTTTTAGAGAATAACCAATAGCTTCTGTTCCAATAGTTACCTTGCCGGCTGAATTTCCATTTATACTAATATTTCTTACCCTACTAAATACTTTACTGCCAACAACTGTCGCTGCATTACCACCAGGTATTGTTTCAGTTTGGTACAATCCATCGAGGTCATAACCTGTAACTGTAAATGTTCTTGATGACTCATCTTTCTCGCATGCTAATGAGATAATAGAATTAAGTTCTTTTGAATGAATTTTTGTTCCATCCAGTGTTAACGTACCTGTTGTTACAGTTTTAGGTGTAAACAAACCATCCATGTCTGTTTCTTGCTCGTTGTAACTAAGGTTTGAGCCAAAACTACTTGTAAAATCACCCTTTGCTGTTTTCCTATTTGAGTCAATGCCTCTATAATTATTATTTAAATAATCATTCCTGTATTCAGCACTATCTAAAAAACCATTTTCTACTTTCATTAAGGATGCAATCTGGGATGCATTCAATGAAGTTCCAGACACATGCCTTCCATCCCTAGTAAAAATTTGTAAATTACTTGCTGAGGCTTCTCCAGGTGTTAAATTTGAAATTGAAGGGCTAAAAGAATTACCTCTAGACAAAATAGATGAACTAGAAATATCAAAAGTAGAAGAACCAATCGTTAGAAAACCATTGGAACCTGATGCAAACAAACCTAGTTTTTTAAAATTATGTTGATTTTTTCCATCTAACATCAAACCAGAGTTAAGTAGATTAGCTAATTCTTCTACTGTTTTAATACCATCTCCAGGGTCTGTGGCTGCTGAGCTTATTGTGATTACTTCGTTGTCACTCCCATCAGTAAGTTTAATATTGAATGATGAGAATCCTTTAATTTCTGCATCAGAAATAGTAAATGTAGCAGATGATTGGTTTCCTAGAGAACTTAAATTTATTGATTTAGTAGTTGAAGGAATTGTTGTTACAGGACCGTCTTTTAAGAAAGATGTTGCAACCAACGGGTTTCCACTAGAAGTAAAAACTTCATTGAGACTTGGAGGATGATCTATTTCAGTTTGAGTTGTTGAACCTATAATATTTAATTCAACTCCACCAACGTTAGAAGCGCTTTTTGAAATTAAACTCTTGGATGCTGCTGCAAAATCTTCAGGATTTTGAAGATGAAATTTCATTGCACCTGCTTTTGTTAGAGAGGGTGATATTTCAAAACCGTCACCATCTTGAGGCTGACCAATTATTTCAATTTGATAACCATTAAAGTTAATTTTATTTCCTGTTGCTGTAGACAGACCTTTAGAGTCTCTTATTTCCCAATTATTATTTATTTTTGAATAATTTACTAAAATTTTCTCCTGATTAATTTTACTTGGGTCACCCTCAATCATGTTTAATTGCATTTCTGATTTATTACTAAAATTAGCTTGAGGTAACATAGAATTTACTGAAAACATAGCCTTTCCAGATTTACCATTGAGATCAATTCCAGAGGTTTGAATTTCATTAACATCATTTGCAAATTGTTCTGCAAGTTTACTTATTTCACTACTAACTGAGTCAACTAAATTGTAAAAATTTGAAATTCCAGATATAATACCTGAAGTATAAATTCCAGCAGTTTTCTTGCCACCACCTTCATTAATAATTAATGAAATATTTTTATTATCAGAAGCAGATGTTATTATTGAACCTTTACTTCTATTTACTAAAAAAGCACCATTACCTGAATCACCCAATCTTACAATAACTTCTCCAGTATCAGCATAATCCACAGTGAAATTTAAAAGTTTTGATAAGTCTATTAACAACTTATCTCTTGCATCTAAAACATCATTTGATGCATCACTAGTACCACTAGTTGCAATTAGTTTATTTATTTCGACTAATTGATTTATATATAAATTTGCCTCTGTTATTTTTATATCGACTTGCCTTATTGAGTTTGATTTAAAATTTTTTAGTTGATCATCATAATTATTAAATTCAGAAGCTAATGCTCTACCGGCCTCTAAAGAAACTGCCCTTGCTGAAATGCTATCTGGATTACTTGCTACATCTTGAAGGGTATCAAAAAATCTTCCTATAAAAACACCTAAATCACTTCCTGAAGGTAATAACATATTCTCTAAATCACTTAACTTAGAAACAAAATCATTCAACATTTCATAATCAGATTGGGATGTTCTAGTTTTGTCTGCAAGATACGCATCAAAAGAACGTCTTACATTTGTTACTCTTACACCTAAACCAGATTGATCAGAAACATTTGTTGGCCCACCTGTAACACCAGCTACTTCAGCAACATCAGCTCTTCTTTTGTTATATCCATCAGTATTGATATTAGCTATATTTTGCCCTGTTACAGATAATGCCTGTCTATATGCTTGAACACCAGTTTTTCCAATTTCAAATAAAGAGGCCATTTATTTACCCTTCTTTGGATCAATATGTGATTGAAATTGTTTTATTAATGCATCAGCAATACCAAAATTATTTTTATTCGATAGAATTTGTGAGTATTCAATATCAAGCATGTTGTTGAATGTATCTTGTGCTTCGGAACTAAAAATTCCTTCTGCTAACTTACTTTGCCTCGCTTGCTTTAGCATTTGGAAAACAAAAATTGATTCAAATTGATCTGCTACAACTTCCAGTTCTTTATTATTTTTTTGTTTTTCTGATAAATTAATATTTTTATCATTTATAGATTTTGTAGCTAAATGATTTAAATGATTAACTTTAGATAATGAATTATCCATTAACCCATCCCTTAAATTATAATCATTTGTGCTCTTAAGGCACCCGCTGCTCTTAGAGCTTCTAAAATTGCAACCAAATCTGCGCTTGTGGTTCCAATGGCGTTTATTGCGTCAACTACATCGGCTAAAGAAGTACCCGCATCAAAAACAAATGCTGATGCTGTTTCTGCACCTGCTTTAATTTCAGTATCGTTTTGAGTATTAGCATCTGTAGTTTGTGTAATGTTTCCCGCATCATCAAATAACGTTTGTCCGGGAGTAGTATTAGTATCTTCGTTTACTTTAACTGTTAAACTACCATGGCTGACAGCTGCAGGGGTAACTCTAACATCACCTCCTATTACAATAGTTCCAGTCCTCGCATTTACAACAACTCTTGCAATTGGTGATGCGGGATCTACCTCAAGATTTTCTAAAAGACTCATAAAACTTACTTTTTGAGAAGGGTCTTTGGGAGCTCTTACAGAAATTGAAGTATGATCAAGTGCTTTAGCAACATCAGGACCAAATACTTTGTTAATTTCTTCAGTTACTCTGTTCGCAGTTGTAAAATCTCCTTGATGAAGGTTCATTACAAAATTTTCAGAATTGATAAAAGGTGCCTCAACCATTCTCTCAACGGTTGCACCATTTGCAATTGTGCCAACAGTAGGAATATTAACTGACATAGATGAACCATCAGCACCTTCAACACCAAAACCACCAACAGCAAGGTTTCCTTGTGCAATAGCGTATGTTTTACCATCAGCACCTTTCAAAGGTGTCATTAAGAGTGTACCTCCTCTTAAACTTTTTGCTTTTCCCATTGAGGAAACTGTTACACCAATTTTTTGACCTACCTTTGTAAAAGGATCTAAGTCTGCAGTAATCATAACCGCAGCAGAATTTTTACCACTCAGACTACTTGCATCTACATTCATCCCAAATTGTGATATTGTTGATTGCATACTTTGAAGTGTGACTGCAAGTGATGAGTCACCTGTTCCATCAAGACCTACAACAATTCCATAACCCATTAATTGGTTAGATCTAATTCCAGCAAAACTAACCATATCTTTTAATCTATCTGCAAAAACAGTCTCAATAATTGTTGAGAAAAGAAAAATAAAGAAAAAATGTATTTTAAAACTTTTCATAATTAATTCCTTAAAATGGTGAAATCGCTCTAAAAATTTTGCTACCCCATCCTGGTTTAGTAGCACTATCAAGTATTCCTGCACCTACATACTCAATTTGAGCCTCTGCAATCTTTGCTGATGACACAGTGTTAGTAGTTGATATATCCTCTGGTCTTATAATTCCACTTAGTCGAATGTACTCAGTTCCTTCAGTTATTCTTAATTTCTTTTGTCCTTTTATCTCTAAATTACCATTTGGGAATACCCTTACTATTGTAGCTGAGAGAGTTCCACTTAAACTATTTGACTGATTTGTTGCCATTGATCCAGAAAATGAATTTGTTTTTTGAGCACTACCACCTAATCCTGCAAAGTTTCTTAAAATACCTGTTGGACCAACCTCAGCTCCTATAACATCAGCCTTGGCGGAAGAGTTTGTCACAGCTTTATTAGATGAAAATGTTTCACTTAAAGTAACAGATAAAATATCTCCAACTTTTTTGGCTCTTCTATCTGAAGAAAAAAGTCCCGAAGAGCTGGTGCTATATATTGAACCGTTAGACGGTTCAGCTCTTTCAAATTCTTCGAATGATGGCCTTAATGGTTTGAACTGTTGATTGTTAGTTTCTTCGAGATAAGTTGAACAACCACCCAATATCACAAAAGTTATAAAAATAAATATTCTGTTCATTTTAAACTCTAAAATCTATAGATTTTGGCTAATAAATCTAAGCATATCATCTACACCTGAAATTGCTTTTGAATTAACTTCATACGCTCTCTGAGTTTCAATCATATCAACTAATTCTTGAACAACATTTACATTTGAACTCTCAAGAGCACCCTGGACTAAACTACCAAACCCATTTTCAAAAGGGTTAGCTACAATAGCAGGACCGCTTGCTGGTGTTTCGACTAACATTGATTGTCCAATTGGTTGCAAACCTCTTGAATTAGCAAAATCTGCTAACTGAAATTGTCCTACTTCTTCTGCTTCAACTTCACCTGGATTTTGAACTGATACTATGCCATCAGCAGATACGTTGATATTTGTAACACCTTCAGGAATAGCAATTTCTGGCTGAACTACATATCCGGATGCCGTCGTAAGAAGACCTTCTGCGTTTCTTCCAAAAGCACCATTTCTAGTAAACCCAATTCTTCCATCTGGCATTAAAACTTGAAAAAAACCTGATCCGTCAATTGAAATGTCTAATGCATTATCAGTAGATACAATATTGCCTTGTGAAAATAATTTATCTGCATTTATAATACGAACACCAGTTCCTACAGAAAAAGCAGAATTAGTTCTTGTTTCACCAGATGTCTGAGCACCCGAAGCTTTTATTACTTGATATAATAGAGTTTCAAAATTTGCTCTATCTCTTTTAAATCCTGTAGTATTAACGTTTGCAAGGTTATTTGCAATTACCTGCATTCTACTATTTTGAGCGTTTAAACCTGTTTTGGCAACGTGCATTGCATTAGACATATTCTACTCCTTATTATGAATATAGAATAATAATGCAATTGATATGCCAATATTTTAATGAAGTTTTAGCTAGGCATTCTCATTAAAGAGGCACTGGCTTCGTCTATTTCTTGAGCAGTAGTAATAAACTTAACATTTATTTCATAAGCTCTTGACTGATCTATACCAGTTACTAATTCATCGACCGACTTGACATTAGAACCTTCTAAAAACCCACTTAAAAGTAGTGTTCGATTGTCTGCAGCAGGGATTGATCCATCTACTGGCCTTACAAACCCATCTATAGTTTTTGCTAAAGGCACTTCTGATCCAAAAGTAGTAGCAAGTTGGCCAACCCTCACTGTTTGACCAAGTGGAGCATTTAGGGGTTCAATTTCAATAATTCCGTCACCAGAGATTGAAATTTTTCTGTGTGGTGGAATAGTGATAGGCTCTAAATCCACACTTAAAGGCTGAGTTCCTGTTCCATCTCTTAATGTTCCGTCAGCAGAAACGGTAAAATCACCACGTCTTGACAGTGCTGTTTTACCGTTTTCTGGTTTAACTATGAAATAACCATATCCATCGACAGCAAGGTCTAGTGGTGCTCCTGTTTGTTGCATCGGTCCTGGGGTAGAATCGAATCCACCTGGCTCCTGCAATGCCATAACTCTTGGGTCTATACCTTTATCTCTATCTAAATACACAGAAGCAAAATTAATCTGAATATCTTTTTGGAAACCAGTAACACTGATATTTGCTAAATTTTGTGCAGTTACAGATTGGTTGTCTCTTAAAATATTCATACTATTAAGAGCTGTATAAATGCTTCTATCCATATTACTTATCCCTTAAATTAATTACTCAATTACGTTCTAATTTGAATAATAGCCTGAGTTAGACTTGTGTTTGTCTCTATTGTCTTAGCGTTAGCTTGGAAGTTTCTCTGTGCAGTAATCAAGTTAACCAATTCTTCAGTAATATCGACGTTTGATCTTTCTAAAGAACCAGATAAAATCGTACCATACCCATCCGCACCAGCTTCTCCAACTGCCGCAACACCTGAAACTGAAGTTTCAACATATGTAGCATTACCAATTTGTTTCAATCCATTTTGGTTGTTAAAGTTAACCATCACTAGCCTTCCAAGAGCAATGTTCAAACCATTAGTGTAGTTAGCACTAACCAATCCGTTAGCAGCAATATCCAAACCATCCAACTTACCAACAGTTTGTCCATCTTGTGTAACAGTCCTAACATTAAAATCAGATGCAAATTGTGTTGATCCGTCAAAGTCTAAATCCAAGTCAATTGACAAAGCATTAGTACCAGCTGCTGCGTCTGCTGCAAAGTCCCCTTTATAATTAACTTTTTGCGTCGGACTTAATAAGTTACCTTGAGTATCAAAAGTTAATTCACCAGGTCTTAAAAATACCTTTGCAAAAGTACCATCTGTTGTTGGTGTCCAGGCATTATCAGGTGCAAGAGTAGTTGTAGTACCTGCGTCATTAACATATAAAGATTGCCCTGTATCTGATTTAGCAATTGTATTAGCCATATTAACAAATGAAGGTGTTGTTCCAGTTACTAGTTCCAGATCATCTAATCCCATACGAGCACTTGCAGAAACAAAGATCTTACTGTTCAAACCTGTTGTTCCAGTAGTAAATGTAAATGAGTTGCTAGTTGTATTGTAAACAACTGTAACACCATTAACCGTATTACCTGAAAGGTCTTCCATTTGATTAATTCTTGACTGAAGCGCTGTCGCAAGTGAAGTTCCGTTATATACACCTTCAGGCACTTTTATAGCAGCTGTAATGTCATTGACGTTTACAACAAAAATTGTCTCTTCTGCAGCATCTGATAGAAAAAAATCTTCAGACAAATCTTCATTTGAAGTTTTTCCATTTAACACGGCAGCTTCAGATTTCAAGCCTTTTCCAGCTGTATCTGCTGTAACTGTTGTAATGGCACTTGTTGCGTTAATACCTAATAAAGCACTTGTACCGCCAGTACCTGCTGTAGACGCGGTTGCAACACCATCAACAATTGCAAGTCTGCCAATCTCTATGTTGGATGATGGCTGTCCACCATCCCCAACACCAACAGCTGAATTCGCTGGGATGTTTTCTCCAGTAGAGCCACTGGCAATGCTGAATTTTCTTGTAAGGTTATTATAAGATACCTCAACGCCAAAGGCTTGCTGAGTATCAGCGGCAATTTGGTCACCAGTAAAAAGAACTGACTCCGCTTTTAAAACTGCACCACCACCAATGTTCGAAGATGCTTTATTACTTAATGTTTTAAGACCTATAGCATTTGCTTGATTTCCTTCACCAGGACCAAAAGCAGAAAAGGAAAACATTTTACTTGAAGTAGATGTTCCAATTTTAGAAGGAATCCCCTGTAAAGTGAAATTTTGACCAGAAATATCATAAGCAATTTTTAAAGCAGGATCCTTTTCATCGACCCAGTCATCAGTTACTGATATGTCTTGGAAAATTGCAGCATCATCACTATGTTGGACATCTGTCGTACCTCCAGCGCCTCTAGTTAAACCAGTAAATGAAGTTGCTGTTTTACCCGTATAATGAATTAATTCATTGTTTATTCTTAAATAACCATTATCCTCAAAACCTGTTGTATCATCAACTGTAAGAGTTGTAGCACCTTGTAAAAAATTATTACCATCATTAATTTTTGTTGTTCTAATTTCCATTCCAAGTGTCTCTACACTTTCAACCAAACTGACTTCGGGGGCCTGCATAACATTATCTCTTACTAATGTTTGAGCGTTAGTACCCTGACCTGTCAATCCAATTTGAGTACCGGCATGAGCAGCACTTTCTGTTGAAGCCAACTTTATAGTATTGGCGTTTACTGATATCACAAAATAATCGGTATTATTTGTCAATCCGGTTATGTTTGCTCCACCGCCATTAGAATATTTAATTTTGTCACCAGTAGTAAATCCGTGACCAGTTATAGTGATTGTGTTGGCACCTGTATTTACATTTGATGAAGCAATTGTATTACTACTTAGATTGTGAGTACCAATAGTAGAACCTAAAGATGCTCTTGTACATCCAGTAAAAGTTGTAGCTGTTTTTCCTGTATAAGTAATTAACTCTGATCCAATTAATAAAGTTCCACTATCTGAAAATCCTGAAGTATCATCGACAGTAATTGTAGTAAAAGTTGTTGCATTAGTTGCCTGAATAGTCAGACTTGCACTAGCAGATGTACCTATTGCTGTATTGTCAGATCCTCTAACTAAACCAGTAAAGGAGGTATCGGTTTTGCCACTATAGGTAATCTTTTCATTTCCAATTAAAATTGTACCGGTTGCTGGATAGCCCTTAGTAGAGTCAACCTGAATAGAAGTTTGGTTGATATTAAATTTTGCAGTACTTGTAATTGTTGAGTTTCTAAGTTTATCCTTAAAGTTACTGAAAATACCGTCAGTAAATGTTAGTAAACTTATTGACGCATCATCAAGATGAGCTGCAGCAGGGCTACTATTTGCACCCCTTGTTATACCAGTAAAAGTTGTTGATGTTAGTCCTGTATATGTTATTTGCTCTGTTCCAACCAGCAAGGTGCCAGTAGATGGGAAGCCAGAAGTGCTGTCTACAGTAATAGTATCACCTGTTGGTGGGTTGCTTCCAGAGACGATAGCTCCATTTAACAAAGAACTTGGTTGTTTTATATCCTTACTTAAATAAGCATGTTTATTCAATTCTTTAAGGACAATTCTTTTACTTCCAAAATGTTGTGTTTGACCATCAAAAACATCAGTACCACCCTCAAAATAAGCGTCAACATCCTTAGACACAGTATGTAGAATTTTAATCTTAGTGTCAGTTATATTGATAGCAGCCGTTGAATCAGATTTTAAATTTAAAAATTTGTTACCATTTGCATCTGTACCAGCACTTGATACTGAAAATTTAGCTCCATTATATTTAAGATTATTTACAGTTGATGCTGTCGTGTCAAATTCTCCAGCTATATGAACTTCAGTAGGAAAAGTTGTAGAACTAATTGTATTGTCAGGGTCATTTATAAAAACCTTTAGAGTTCCACTAGCATCTTGAACCATTGTGTTACCACTTACGGCTTTCACATCTAATGATTTGTCAAAAACCTTTAATTCTGGAGATGAATTATAATAACTATGAAGTAAAAATTTAGTTTCGTCAGTTGCTGCTTGTTCATCTGTTAAATCTGTAGAAGGATGTTTATATTTAAAGCTTAAAACTTCAGTTTCTTTGACAGCTCCTGCCATTTTTAGACCAGTGCCTCTAGCAAAAAGAGAAGAACTTACACCATAAGTGGCAGCATTATTAGATGACCCATCTGCAGAAACGGCAGCTCTATTCAATGCATCATTAATTCTTAATTGAGCATGTGCTAAAAATTGTTCTCTTTCAAAATTTGGTGATGCTACATTTTCAATTCCATTTGTAGTACTAAATAAATCTTCAGTAACAAAACTATCTTGCATCAAATCGACATTGATTGCAGATAAAGTTTGAATTTCGTCATTATTATCAAGTTGGTTAAACTGAATTGAAAAACTACCATCAGTGACAGGGTCAATTGCTAATTTTGCATCATCAGACAAACCTGCATTGATGGCTCGTTGAACTTCAGAAGCAAGACTAGTTGCTGTATAGGTACCTGGTCTTATATCAATACTTTTGAAACTCGCACTACCAGTGGTATCATCTACACGAACTGTTAAAAAGTCTTTGCCCCAATATGTTGACTTATTTAAGGTTGGGTTTGCTTCATAGGTTGTATAATATTGAAGTGGATCAGTTACAACTGTTATAGATGGTGCTGTTGCTGTAAAAGCTGCATCCTCTAAAACGGTAGATTCAACTGTTGCTGCCTTTGAGACTGTCTTGTTAGATAAATCATCTAAGAAAAACAATGGTTGAGTCTGAGCAACAGAAATAATCTGTGGTTTTTCATTAATAGGAATAATTTGACCAAAACGATCTACAACTAAAGTTTGGCCTGTTGGTGATATGGCTTCAGTTAAAGACGGTTCAACTTCCCTTCCATCAACAATGAATTTAGTTTGATATTTATGAGTAACATTATCCCCTGATGCAGCCTGAGTTTTAATAAAAAAAGCAGTTGCAATAACAGGATTACCTAAATTATCAAATATTGTAACAGATGTAGATGAATTGAATGTTGCAGGATTTTTTGGATCAAAATCTGCTGCAGACTCAAAAACTGTTGATGAAGCAGGTAAGTTAACAGCTAATTCAAGATTATCTGTTTTCTTCGCTTCACCTGCCTCTAATTCTAATTTTAGTGGTTTAGCATCAGCAATTTCACCCCCTTGAACAGAACCATCGTCAGACACAGGTAATGCAAGAACAAACTGACCTGCTGAGTCAACAACAAATCTATCGTTATTAACTGAAAATGAACCGTTTCTAGTATAAACTGTCTGGTTAGTAGTTAATGAAGGTTTTAGCGCAAAGAAACCCTGCCCTGATATAGCCATATCCAAGGCATTAAGAGACGAAGACACGTTTCCTTGTGTAAATTGTTGTTTAATACCTTTCAAAATTGTACCGGAACCAATAGATGATGATGCATTTTGTAAAGGAGAAGTAGCAAAAATATCACCAAATTCAGCTTTACTTCTTTTGTAACCTGTTGTAGCTACGTTTGCTATGTTATTTGAAGTAGCTGAAATATCTGCTTGTGATCCGTTAAGTCCTGTAAGAGCGGTGTAAAATGACATCTCTAATTTCTCCTAGTATTATAATATAATTTTTTAATTTTTAAATCTGACAACTTGAGAAGGATCAATTGTTCCATAATCCTCAACCTCTAACATTACTCCAGTGTCAGTTTTTGAAGTACCTGCAACATGAGCAAAAACCTGAGTTGCTAATTCACCAGTATCACCTACGTTACCTGTAAAGGCTCTGATTGTTACTGGAGTACCTGAGTTTTTTATATTTTCTGGTAAATCTTTCCATTCAAACCCAACTAATCCAGCTTTTTGCATTCCTAAAGCATCCTGGTGTAGGACCTCTCCTTCGCTATTTTCAAAAATAATATTTAAGTTTGATGCTGTATCTGGTAAATCTACCACACCACTAATAACACCATCCTTATCGGGTCTTGCAAACTTACCAGGAACTAAGACAGAATGACCCATTAATTGGGTTGTAGAAGCAATTCTCATTTCAGATAATTGCTGGCTTACAGACTTCATAGTTTGATCCATTGAAGTAATGCCTGTGACTGTTGAAAATTGGGCCATTTGAGCAATAAAGTCAGCATTATCAACTGGTGCAAAAGGATCCTGATTTTGTAATTGTGTTGTCATTAATTTTAAAAAATCTTCTTGTCCAAGCTGATCTTTAGCTTCTTTAGGCGCAAACTTTTCTTTTGCAGAATTTATACCTAGTTTATCTAATATTTTATTTAGCGATTGATTTGATGAATTTATCTCAGACATTTTATTTCCTTATTTACCAATATTAATAGTTCTCATTGTTAATGCTCTCAAAGTTGATATAACTTCGACATTATTTTGATACTGTCTTGAAGCCTCAAGCATATCGACCATTTCTTCATCTACATTCACAGCTGCCTTGTAAATATATCCTTGCGCATCAGCTGCAGGATGCTGTGGCATATATTGTTTTATTGGCTCTCTTCCTATTTCTTTAACCTCAACTGCGTCAACAGTGGCCACCCCGTTCTTTTTAACTAAATCACTATATTGAGTTTCAAAAATGGGTTTTAAGGGTCTATAGGTTGTTTTTGGATCCCCTGTTGTAGAACCAGCATTTGCAAGATTAGAGGCTACTGTATTTAATCTTACTAATTGTGCTGCCATAGCCCTGCCCGCAATATCATAAACCGATTTAATGTCCATTATTCACCCTTTATTGCTGAGATAATTTTATTAATTTTTCCATTGAGAAAATTTACTGTAGTAGTATATCTCATTGAATTTTCTGCAAACTGCATTTGCTCTACTGCAAGCTCTACTGTATTTCCGTCTAAAGATGTAATTAATGGTTCTCTGTAAGAAGTTTCACTTATTGATTTTCCTGAATTATGAGTAATGTGATTACTGTGAGTTATTGTAATTGGACCATTTTTATCAAGTTTTTTTATTTCATCCTCAAAACTTATATCTCTTGCTTTATAATTTGGTGTTGCAGCATTAGCTATATTAGAAGCTAAAATATTATTACGTCTTCCTCTTAATTGTAGGGCTGATGAATAAAAAGATAACTGATCTTTGATTGTATCCATTGTTAATAACTCATTATAACATTTCTATTTTCATTACTTCTGCAATTTAAATGCCAATTTAATTTTAATAAAAAACTTTAGTTTTTTTTATATTGCCGTATTAGATTAATAATATAGGATATTAATTATGGATTTATCTGAAAAAATAATAGATAAAAAAGAAGAACTTCTCGATGAGTTTGAAAATTTATCACTTCAAGAAATTGCGTCAAAAATAAAACAGATTGAAAATCGTGACGATGATATAATTTTTAAAATTGCCTACCTTGCTGCAAGAATTTCAATATTGAATAAGAGAATTCAAGCCTTAATTAATGAAAATTCTGCAAATGATAACATGTCCAATCAAAAAAATGGTGAATCCCTTAATATTGTTGAGAAAATAATTAAAAGTTCAAAAAAACCAAAAGATATTCCCATTGAATGGGTAAGAGTGCAAATAAAGGAAACAACTGAAGTCAATGGGGTAAGGTTTCCTTCTGGAATACAAATAGATGTCACTGAAGAAGATGCTAAAGAAATGATAGATGGTGATAAGGCAATATTACTTGAGGATTTAGAAAAGAAAGAAAATGAATAAAACTTATTATTTTTTGTAATAAGTATATATGGCTTCTACTTCATCCTCTCTTAAACCTGTTTGTGTAATAATTTCTTCCCTACTATTTCCTTGTCTAACCATATTAATGGCTGTATTGAGTATATCCTCTGATCCTTTAACATTACCTAATCTATTTATTTCTCTTTCTATAAAAACAATTTTTTCAGATATGTTCATTATTTCTTTTTTCTGATTTTCCAACAAGTTTTCTACAACAACTAAATATTCTTTGATCTCTCTATAAGTATTGTTAAAACTTTCTGCATATTGAATAATTGATTCTTTATTTGATTTAAAATTTTGTAATTGTAATAAAAATAAAAATATAAAAGCAAAAATAATCAATAAAATAGAATAAAAGATGAAAATCTCAAAGTTAGATAGTAAAAAATCTATTATCATAGATTATATATTCATGATTTTCTATGAAATAGCTATAAATAATTTAAAAAAATTTAAGTATTATACTTAGAAAATGATTGAATTAAATGAGCTTTGGGTAAAATTTTTGTTTCTAGTAACTCAATTTTTTTTATAAGCTTTTTAAAAAAATTCAACTCATCTTGAGAAAAATATTTTTTTGTATCATTTAATTCATTAGACCTTATTTCAGCTAAGGTTGTTTCTATTTGAGAATTAATTTCTTTGAATTTTTCAAATAGAAATTTCTCGTTATTAATTTCATTAAGCTTATCAAGCTTATTATCAAGTGTTTCGAGTTTTTGTAACATAACAATCAAATATTTTAAGATTTCATTTCTCTGTAGGCTTGCATAAGTGCATCAGATAACTTGTCTAAATCTAGTGGATATTTACCAGAAGAAATAGCTTCTTTTATTTTTGCAACTTTATCAACATCAATAGGAGCAGACTGAGCCATTTCCTTAACCAACTTTTTGGTATTATTAATATCTACCACATTTGAAGATATACTCTGGTCTATGGACTCTATATTAACCTCTTTGTTATAAGAAGGTTTTGTACCACTTACATCTTTTTTTGATATATTATTTACAATATTATTTGTTATTTTATCCATTTTACTTAACTCCACAGTATAATTAACGACCATTAGTTAATTTATTTTAGCGATAAATATTAATTTTTTTATTTTTTTTTATATAGCCTTTAATAATCTTCCCACTTTTTAAATTTTTTACTTTTATTAAGTCTCCTAAATTCCCAGAATCCTGAGCTTCACCTGATACGGTAACTGATACATTCCCAAGATTAGATACAATTGAAATAATATCTCCGTTATTAATATCAAATCTTTTGTATAAATGCCTAGGATGCAAAATTT
>CACAAB010000015.1 GCA_902530325.1 uncultured SAR116 cluster alpha proteobacterium
AAGTATTCAGATTTAAAAAAACACATCTTTGTTATTTCTGGACAGTTAGCTAGCCAAGGAATTATGCCATTTGATAGAGCAGCGATAGTCCTACCAAACGGTCCGGAAATGGCAACTGCTTTTTTGTCAATATCTAGCTATATGTCAGCAGCTCCTCTAAACCCTTCATATAAATTAAAAGAATATGAATTTTACCTTCAAGATCTAATGCCTAAAATAGTTATTGTAGAAAAGGATAGTCAGAATCCAGCAGTTGAAGCTGCAAAAAATCTAGGAATAGAAATATGTGAAATAAAAAAAATAGATAATGCACCAGCGGGTATATTCAATTTATACGAAAAAACTGCAAATTTCGAACTTGCTACCGAAAATAATGAGGCTTTGGTTTTGCATACATCTGGGACAACCTCAAGACCAAAAGTTGTACCATTAACAAATAAAAATATTTTTTCATCAGCAGTTAATATTTCAAATTCTCTTCAATTAAGCTCACAAGATCATTGTTTTAACATTATGCCTCTTTTTCATATTCATGGTTTAATTGCGGTATTAAGTTCTTCGATTAGTGCTGGGGCTTCTGTTTACGCCAGCAGTGGCTTTAATGCACTTAAATTTTTAGAAACATCGAATAAAGAATCAATCACATGGTATTCTGGTGTCCCAACAATGCATCAGGCTATTTTAATGCGTGCAAAAAAGAATCCAAAACTTGCCGAAGAACTTTCTTTAAGATTTATAAGATCTTCATCTGCATCATTACCTCCAGCTGTTTTTGATGAACTAAAAAAGATATTCAAGACAACTGTAATTGAAGCTTACGGAATGACCGAAGCCACTCATCAAATGACGTCAAATCCTATGCCTCCTGAAAAACAAAAAGCTGGCTTTGTTGGCAAACCAGCAGGACCTGAAGTTTGTATAATGGACGTACAAGGTAATAAACTTGATAGTGGTGAAGATGGAGAGGTATGTATTCGAGGAGATAACGTGACTAATGGCTATGAAAATAATGAAGAGGCTAATAAAACTGCTTTTATCAATGGATGGTTTAGAACAGGAGATCAAGGTCATTTTGATGATGAGGGATATTTAAAAATTTCTGGAAGATTAAAGGAAATTATAAATAGAGGTGGAGAAAAAGTATCACCTTTAGAAGTAGATAATACTCTAATGGAACACAAGGCTGTTGAACAAGTTGTAACTTTTGCAGTTAAAGATAATTTACTTGGAGAGGCGATAGGCGTTGCAATTGTATTAAAGAGTGGAATTGATTGTGATGAAACAGATATTAAAAATTATGCCCGAAAACATCTTGCAGATTTTAAAATTCCAAAATATATACGTTTTTTAGAAGAAATACCTAAAGGAGCCACAGGTAAATTGCAAAGAATCGGACTTGCAGAAAAACTTGGTTTAGAATAGAGAAATGTTGAAATGAATATTTGTGTATTTGGTGCAGGAGCTATTGGAGGATATATTGGATGCTGCTTGAGTAAAGCTGGAGCCAATGTTTCATTGATTGCTAGGGGACCCCATAAAGAAGCTATAGAAAAAAATGGGTTGACCTTAATCAGTGGAAATAGTTCAAATACTTTTAATTTGAAAGTAACAGAAAATCCAAAAGAGTTAGAAACTCAAGATTATATAATAATTGGCGTTAAAGCGCATGCTATAGCTGGTATTGTTGAAAATTTAAAACCACTTTTAAATAAAAATACATCTATTTTATCTGCAGTTAACGGAATACCTTGGTGGTATTTTTACAAAGCAAACTCAAATACAATTTTAGAAAACACTCATATAGATTCTGTTGATCCTGACGGTATTATCTGGAAAAATATAAATCCAGAACGAGCACTAGGTTGTGTTGTTTATCCAGCATGCGAAATAGAAAAGCCAGGTGTTATAAAACATATAGAGGGAAATAGATTTAGCCTTGGAGAACCTAGTGGCATAAATACAGATAGATTAAAAATATTATCTGATCTTTTTATTAAAGGTGGACTAAAAGCTCCACAAAAGAAAAATCTAAGAGATGAAATTTGGATTAAATTATGGGGGAATTGTTCATTTAATCCTATAAGCGCAATTACAGGAGCTAGCTTGGATATAATTGGAAACGATCCAAGTTCAAGAAACTTAATCAAACAAATGATGCTAGAGTGTCAAAAAGTTGGAGAGGCAGTTGGTGTTAATTTTGGTGTTTCAATTGACAAAAGAATTGATGGAGCTTCTTCAATAATTGGACATAAACCATCAACTAGACAAGATATTGAAATGAAAAGGCCTCTTGAAATAGATCCTATAATGAGTGCAATAATAGAAATTGGAAATAAACTTAATATTGCCACACCCATGTTAAAGCACATAAACAGTATTTTAAAACTAAAGGCAAATTATTTAGGTTTGTATAAAAGAAACGATCTTATAGAAAAATTAACAATCTAAATTTTCAAATGCATTAAACCCTTTTTTATCCTCAATTTCTACGACCCAACAATCTCTATCTATTTCTATTTCTTTAGAAATTCTCTTATCAATATCTTGAGAAGTTATTTTTTTTAGAGGATATAAATCTATAAACTCAATAATTTCTTTATCATTATTTAAATCATATTTGATATTTCGTGAAAAAAGTTTGGCAAAACCGTCTAGAGTGTCAATTTTAACAAATATAGCACCAGCCTGCTCATCTCCTCTTTTAACGATATAAGCACTTGTTAAATTTTTCTCTGCAATTCTAATGCCTGCATTAATTATTGTTTCTGCTTTTAATTCATTCATATTCTTTTATTTGAATATTAAAAATCCGAGCACCTGCCGGCTTTTTCCCAATCTCCGTATCTTGTAGGTTCTGGGCCCTTTGGGCCACCCTGCTCTTTTGGAATATTTACATTTTCATTTAATTTATCTTTTGTATTATTTTGTTCTTTTTCTTCGTTTAATTTTGTAGTTTTATTACTCATAATAATTTACCTTCTTTAAATCTCATTTAGCAAATCACAGTATAATATTAATTTTTGTTATAAATACAAGGTAGTAGTTTTGATTGAACAAAAATCACTTAAATTTCAAAAATTAGCAAAAAACACGAGGTTAATTGCTTTAGAAATTTGGATTTTAATTTTTTATAAAAACAAAAATTTTGAAAAAATAATAGACAACTCCTTTGATTTTAATAAATTAGATAAAAGGGACAAATCCTTTGTATATCTTCTAATTAATTCATCTATGAGGAGACATAAACAAGCACAAAGAATTTATACTAAATACGCAAAGCAAGGTATAAATCCAAGAAACAGATACTTGAATAGTATTTTGTTGATTGCAACTGTTCAACTAATTTGGCTAGAAATAGCACCTTATGCAGTCATAAATGAAGCCGTGTACCAAGCAAAATTATTCATTAGTGAGAAGCAAGCTAGGCTAGTAAATGCAATTCTTAGAAAAATTAGTCAAAATAAAAAAGAATTTTCTCATATTATTTCAAATGAAGCTTCTAACTTACCAGAATGGCTTTTTAATAGTTGGAAATCCTTATACGGGAAAAAAAATGTTGACGAGATTGTTAAATTAGCAATGGATCCTCCTCCACTTGATATTGTTATATCAACAAAAATAACTAAAGAAGAAAAAGAAATAATTAAATCAGAGTTAAATGGCGTAGAGATATTTCCTAATGTCCTAAGGTGCCCATTTAATGGGAATGTGGAAGATCTACCTAGATTTAAAGATGGTATATGGTGGATACAGGACGCAGCATCTCAAATACCTTGCACTATATTATTAACAAAAATAAAAAAACATTTTTTAAAATCAATACAATCTCTTAAAATAATTGATATGTGTTGCGCTCCTGGAGGTAAAACTGCACAACTGTTGGATAATGATTTGGTCATAGATTGTATTGAAAAAAATAAGAATAGATCCAGAATTTTTAAAAAAAACATGGCTCGACTTAATTTTAATCCAAATTTAATTAATGTGAATGCAGAAGACTTTAATCCAGAATATAAGGCTGATGTTATTTTAATAGATGCACCATGTTCAGGAACTGGTACAATTAGAAAAAATCCCGATATTTTTACAAGAAATGCTCCAAATAACTTAGATAACTTTGTATCAATACAAAATAAAATATTAGATAATTCAGCAAAAATCCTAAAGAAAAATGGACTTATCATGTACGTGACTTGCTCTCTTCAAAAAATCGAAGGAGAAAGAAGAATAGAAGATTTTTTAAAAAGTCATAAACAATTTTCAATAGTAAGTTTTAACTCTGAAGATTTTCCTAAAATAAATGATAGCATTACAAAAGAAGGATTTATTAGAATTCTACCTAATCATTTTAATTTTAATTTTGAAAATGTTAGTAATGGATCTGACGGATTTTTTATAGCATTATTGAAAAAGGAAAAATAATTTAATGCTTAAGTTAATAGATATAATTACAAATAATTATTTTCTTAAACAAAAACTTAAGGTGACAATTCCTAAAACACCAGTAAGAAGACTGACTGATAACTGGCAAGGCTCAACTAAAAGTGGAAAAAGAATATTAAGTAACCCAGTTAATACCAAAACTATTCAGGATTTTAATAAATTCAATTTCATAAGAGATTTAAAATCAGAAGGAAGCATAAAAGCAAGGTCGACTGCACGATCATTAGTGGAAAACTGGATCAACGAAGATTATAACCTCCGATCTCATCAATATAATTCTGTAATAATGGCAGAAAGAATTTCATGTTGGAGCTTTAATTATTCTTGGTTTGCAGAGAGTGGTGGATTAGATTTTCAAAAAATAATTTTAAATTCTATTGCCTTACAATCTAAATTTCTTGAATTAAAACTCGATCTATCAAACGACAACCTTGAAAAGATAATCATTATTAAAGGGATTTTAGTATCTAAATCTATTTTATACGAAACGATAGATAATATTAATCAATTATTAACTGTTATTAATGAAAAACTCGAAATCTTGACTAATACTGATGGTGGGCACATAAGCAGAAGTCCTGTTAAGCAATTAAATTTATTGAGACATTTAATTGAGATAAGATCTATAATTGCGATTTTAAAAAATGTAGATGCTGATGGGTTGCATCAAAAAACAATAAAAATGGGAGAGTTTTGTAGAAGTTTTCAAATGCCTGATGAATATTTTTCATGGTTTCATGGTGGTTCCTTAATACGAAAAGAAATTATAAAGCAAACTTTAAATAGAATTGGATATAAAAATAGGATTTTTAGCCTTGCTGAAGAAACTGGGTTTTGTAGGTTGTCAAATATGAATTCTGTTTTATTTGTGGATATAGGACTAAATAAAAAAACAATTCATAATAAAAAAGCTAGCCTATTTGGTTTTGAATTTTTTTATAAAAAGGAAAAGATAATTTCCAACCTTGGAGAAATTAATAACTCAAAATATAAAAATATGAAAAATTCTCTTTCTTCTACGGCGGCTCATTCTAGCCTGAATATAGATGATAGAAATAATATAGACCTCAGTGGGAGAAGAATTACAAGAATATCAAATATTCAATTTGGAAAAACTAAAGATGGTAATTTATTAGATGTAACTCATTCAGGGTACGAAACAATTTTTGGCGTTCACCACAAAAGACAAATATACCTTTCTAATAAAAAAAATGAAATCAGAGGAAGAGATGAAATTTTAAATATTGGCAATATTGGTTCAATTCCCAAAAACGCATATATTCGTTTTCATTTATATCCAGGTATTGAACTCATAAAAACAAGAAGTGGTTCAATACTATTAAATCATCAAAAGGGTTATGTCTGGAAAATGAGCTCTAACAATAAAAATATAAGCATAGAAAATTCAGTAATGTTTACTCCAAATGGCCCAAAGCCATGTAAAGAGCTTAGAATTATTTTAAACTTAGAAAAAATAAGAGCTTACAAAATTATTTCTTGTAATTGGGCATTTGAACTTCAAAAATAATTTTTAGTTGACTTATCTCATGAAAAGAAATTATTTGAAAGTCATTCAACAAATTTAAAAAGTTTATACATGAAAGATAATAAAGAAATTTTTTTTACAAAAGATATCAAAATCAAAAGAGCTCTAATTTCAGTAACAGATAAACGTGATCTTGAAAAAATCGCTAAAGTTTTAGTAAAAAATAAAATAGAAATTCTCTCTACAGGAGGAACTGCTAAATATTTAAAACAAAATTCTATTCCTGTGAAAGAAGTATCAGATCAAACAAACTTTCCTGAAATTTTAGATGGAAGAGTTAAAACCTTAAATCCTAAAATACATGGTGGTATTCTTTTTAGAAGAGACGACCCTTCACACTTAGAACAAATTCAGAAACATGATATTTATGAAATAAATCTCTTGATTATTAATTTATATAAATTTAGAGAGACATTACAAAAAACATCTAAAAACAGAGATATAATAGAAAATATTGATATTGGGGGACCAGCAATGATTAGAGCTGGAGCAAAAAATCATGAATTTGTAACAGTTGTTACAGATCCCAATGATTATCCAGAGTTTATTTCACAAGTTGATAACAATGGAAAAATTAACTACTCATATAGAAAATATCTTGCTGCAAAGGCATTTAGATTAACTAACGAATACGATAACGCCATTTCAGATTGGTTAGAAGATAAAGAGATTATCTCATCAAGTTTTCCTGAAAATTTGACAATTAATTTAAATAAGTCGTATGAAATGCGATACGGTGAAAACCCACATCAAAAAGCAGCACTCTATAAAACATCTGATAAAAGAAAAGGAATTACAAATAGTAAAAAACTTCAAGGCAAAGAACTTTCTTATAATAATGTAAATGACGCGGACGCTGCATTTGAGCTAATCTGTGAATTCAAAAAACCTGCTGTTGCCATAATTAAACATGCCAATCCTTGCGGAGTAGCAGAAAACGATGATCTTAATTCTGCTTGGGAAAAGGCACTTCAAACTGACCCTGTAAGTGCTTTTGGTGGCATAGTATCCATAAATAGAGAATTAACAAAAGATTTAGCTCTCAAAATGAAGTCACTTTTTTTAGAAGTCATTATTGCTCCCAGTGTTGACAGAGAAGTTTTAGAGATTTTCTCTGACAAGCCTAATGTTAGAATATTGACAACTGGTTCACTAGCATCACCAGAGGATACAGGTTTATTATTTAAATCTATTTCTGGTGGGATGTTAGTGCAATCGCGTGACTACAAAGTTTTAAAAAGTGACAACATTAAAATAGTAACAAAAAGGAAACCAACAAATAAAGAAATTGATGATTTGTTGTTTGCATGGAAAGTTGCAAAACATACAAAATCAAATGCTATTGTTTATGCAAAAAATTTACAAACTGTAGGTATTGGAGCAGGTCAAATGAGTAGAATTGATTCCACTTCAATAGCTAACGAAAAAGCAAAAAAGGCGTCCTATTTAGCTAAATTGGAAACGTCAATGGCTTATAAATCCGTTGTAGCTAGTGATGCTTTTTTTCCGTTTGCTGATGGTTTGATTGCTGCAGCAAACGCAGGTGTAACCGCTGTTATTCAGCCAGGTGGATCTATTCGTGACAAAGAGGTGATTGAAGCAGCTGATGAAAGAAATATTGCGATGATTTTTACATCAATTAGACATTTTAGGCATTAAAAATCAAGAATCTCATTATTTTTTAAAGCATTCAAAATTTTTTTAATTAAAGTTGGGAGAGCTAAATCATTTATATTTGTTTTTTGTACAAATCTGTAAGAGCTTTTGCTTAAGTCATTAACCAATGCATTTTCATCATTTATTGTAGCAATTGCCACAGAACAATTAAGTTTGAAATGAGTGAAAATGTGATTTAAATTCTGATCTAATATCTTCCATTTCATACCTAAAAAATTAGGTTTTTTTTTATTAAATTTTGGGGATTTTTTAAATCTATTACTTTCTTCATACCAGCCTATCGAGGGCAACACATCCATGTTGGCTAAAAGTCCACTAGTCTTATTGGTTTCAAACAAAACAGCACCATCTTTATTCTGTAAATAAAAGAATAATCCATACCGCTCTTCTTTTTCTTTTTTTTGAAGTTTTATTGGATATTGCTTAGCACGAGTTGTGCCACCGACGTCACAAATAGCTAATAAAGGACACATTTTACATCTTGGTGACTTAGGAATGCAAATTAATGAACCTAAATCCATTAAGGCTTGTGCATAATCTCCATGCCTGTTATCAGGAAGGTGTTTTTCAGCAATGTTTTTTATAAAAATCTTTGACTCCTTTACGGGTTTTTCAACCGCATAAAATCTTGAAAAAACTCTTTCAACATTTCCATCTATAACATTTGATTTTCTATCAAATGCTATAGCCATAATGGCTGATGATGTATATTCGCCTATTCCTGGAAGGGCCATTAAAGAATTTTTATCTGTAGGGAAAAATCCATCATATTTATTAGAAATTATTTTTGCTGTTTTATGCAAATTTTTAGCTCTACTATAGTAGCCAAGTCCTGCCCAATACGAATTAATCTCATGTAATTCTGCTTTTGCAAGGGCATTTATATCAGGCCATTTTCTAACAAACTTTAAAAAATATGGTATTACTGTTTTTACTACAGTTTGTTGCAACATAATTTCTGATAAATAAACAAAATAAGGATTTGAAATCTCACCTGGTGGCGCTCTCCAGGGTAAAATTCTTCTATTAAAGTCGTACCAAGATAACAATGAATTAGAAAAAGTATTGTAGTTATTTTTTTTTAACTGTGACATAGAATTTTATTATATAATAAATCAAAAAAAATTTAATTTAAAATAATTGTTAACATATGAAGTCTTTATTAAAAATCACAGAAAATATTATTGAGAAAAATCTAAGTAGATTAGGATCTATTCAAAATCATATATTTTTCAATTGGGCACATATTGCAGGTCAATATGCAAATATAACAATTCCACATAAAATAAAATTTGATAGAAAAAAAAATATCGATGGCCAAATAACAATCAAAGTCCAAAATGGCTTCGGACTTGAAGTTCAATACGCAATTCCACTTCTATTGGATCAAATTAATGCTCGATTCGGGTTTAAAGCAATATCAAAAATAAAAATTATTCAAGCTGACATTCAGAACAACTTTGAAATTAAAAAAGAACCTATTAAACGTACTTTGGAAAATACTCTAGAAAATTTGGAGTCTAATATACTTCCAGACAGCGAACTGAAATTAGCAATGCAAGAATTTGAGATTTCTAGAAAAAAATAGTTGCATTTTATAAAATCTTGTTCTTTGTACATTAATCTTAGTATATAAGATTATTATTATTTGAAATTTTAAATGAGCAAAAAAAGTTGGGGAAAAATATGTTTTTAAATAGAAGAAAATTTTTACTAGGTATTGGTGCTTTTTTCTTATTTTCAAAAAAAAGTTTTTCAAATCAATCCTCATTAAACGAGTTGATGAGAAAACAATTTTTGGGTTCTAATAATGCACCCATTAAAATAAAAGAATTCTTTTCATTAACCTGTGGTCACTGTTCTAACTTTCATATAAAAACATTACCTCAACTCAAAAAAAAATACATTGATACTGGTAAAGTTCAATTAGAATTTATTGATTACCCTCTTGACAGACTTGCCGTTATAGCAGCTACATTAGCTAGATCAATACCAACAAAGGACGGATATATAGAAGCCGTTAGCATTTTATTAAAAAAGCAGAAACAATGGGCATATTCAAAAAATCCTTTGAATGAATTACAATCAATAGCAAAATTATTTGGTATATCATCAAAAAAATTTAATGATATTTCTCAAAACATTCCTCTTATGCAGGAAATTGTTACAAAAATGGAGGAAGAGGCTAAAAACTTTGATATAAACTCCACTCCAACTTTCATTGTAAATGATAAATATAAAATTTCTGGAGCTCTATCTTTCAAAGACTTTGAAAAAGAACTTTTGAAGTCAATTAACGCAAAAAAGTCTTAATGTAAAATTGGAAAACAAATGAAATTCAAATCGATAAGAATTTCTGGATTTAAATCTTTTTTAGAGCCAACAGAAATAGACCTTAATGAAGGGCTAACTGGGATAGTAGGCCCAAATGGCTGTGGCAAATCAAACATTGTAGAAGCTATTAAATGGGTAATGGGTGAAAACTCAGCAAGACAAATGCGTGGCGAAGGTATGGATGATGTAATTTTTTCTGGATCAAATGAACGTCCAGCAAGAAATTTTGCAGAAGTTACAATTAAATTAGATAATACTGAAAAAAAAGCTCCTGCTAATTTTAATCAATTTGATGAAATTGAAATTTCAAGAAAAATTGAACGAGATAAAGGTTCGACTTACAGGGTTAATTCTAAACAAGTTAGATCAAGAGATGTACAACTAATTTTTGCAGATACCGCTACTGGAGCTCGATCATCAGGAATTGTAAGTCAGGGAAGGATTTCACAAATAATTGAGCACAGTCTTGAAGATAGAAGAATAATTCTTGAAGAAGCCGCAAACATTAAAGGGTTACATAATAGGAGACATGAAGCGGAATTGAAATTAAACGGAGCTACTGATAACTTAAGTAGGTTGTTAGATATTGAGAATACATACAATGAACAACTAATTGAATTAGAAAAACAAGGCAGAAAGGCTGCTCGTTACAGGTCAGTAGGAGATAGATTAAGAAAAGCAGAAGCTTCGCTTTTCTTGTCATTACTAAATACCGCTGAAAAAGAATTTGATGAACTAGAAACAAAATTTGAGAAATCAAAAAATAACGTTGAAGAGGCTCAAATAAACTTATCTAAAAACACAAAATCAAAGCTAGAGATTTTTAATAAGCTACCTGAGCTAAGAAAAACTGAAATAGAAAAAGCTGCTATTTTACAATCATTAAATATTTCAAAAATAAGATTAGAAGAAGAAGAAGCAACTTCAAAATTTACGTTGAATAATGTTCTAAACCAAATAACACAAATAGAAACTGATATTAAAAGAGAAATTGAAATAAAAGACGATGCAAATAAAACAATTGCAAATCTTCTTTTAGAAAAAGACAAGCTACAATTAGATACAAAAGATTTCACAACTAAGAAAAATGATGCTTCAAAAAAAGTAAATGAACTTAAAATAAAATCTGAAGATGCAGATGCAAAACTTTCATCTATTAATTCCGAAATTTTTTCAATAAAATCTGACAAATCAGATCTGGAAAATCGTATTAATAATTTAAAAGGAAAAATAAAAAATTCAGAAGATCAAATATCACAGTTCAATATTACTGAAGATAAAAAGTTAATCGATGAGCACAACAAGAAAAGGGTTAATATTGAAAAGTTAATTAAAGAAGAAAGCAACAAACTAGAATTAATAAAAAAACAATTAGAAACTAAAGAGAATTTAAATATAAACCTAAAAGAAAAGAAGGATAAAATAGATTATGATCTCAATGTAATGAGAGCTGATTTACATTCTTTATCTTCGCTATTAGGCTATGATGAATTCAAAAACAACACTCTAGAAGCAACAATAGATGATATAGGGAACCTTCAAGATGCAATTGGATCGGTACTAGGTGAAACAATATTAGCGCCTGTAAAATCAGACAATTCAGACGAACAGAACATTTCTTACTGGAAAAAAATTACAGCTAAATTTGAAGAAAAGTTACCCAAAGGTGCTACTCCTATAATCTCAAAAATTAAAAAGAATTCAATTCTAGATATTGCATTAATCGGTATAGGCATCGTAGAAAATGAAAAAACTGCTTTTAAACTTCAAAAAGAATTATCTTTTGGACAGGCTTTGACAACTTTAAAAGGAGGCTTGTGGAGATGGGATGGATATGTTCAACCTTTAGGTGTTCAAAATAGTTATTCAGAAAGATTACAACAAATTACAAAATTAAGAAATTTACAAGATGAATTACCATCTAAAGAAAAAGATGAACTTACTATTGTTGATGAAATTAATCAAAATGAGTTGGAATTGAAGAAAATTTTTGGAACAACGAAGGAAATAGAATCTAAAATAAACCTGCTGAATAATGAATTAAATGACACAAAATTATCAATTTCAAGTTTAGATTCAAAGATTGTTTCAATCACTATCTTATTAAAAGAACATCAAAATATTTTAGATACATCTCAAAAAGAATTAGTAGATTTAGAAACACTATCTAAAAAATCACTAAACTTGCCAACTTTACTAGCAGATGAATTAAAAATCAGAAATGCAGCTGATCAATGTAGAAACGAATTGACAGATGCAATGGCTGCAGAGCAACAAATTAGAAATCAGGAAAGTTATCAACAAAGAAACCTAATGCAAATTAAAAATCAAAAAAATGATTGGGAAAACAGAAAGGACGAGGCAGAAACAAGAATTAAATCTTTAAAAGAAAGACTAGATAACTTGAAAGAAGATAAATCAAGACTTGAGAAGCTACCAGATAATTTTGTGGAAAAGGCTAATGAATTAAATATCAAGATTGAAACAGCTGAACAAAAAAGAAACCTTGCTGCAGATAGGTTAGTACAAACGGAAACATTACTTAATGAAGCAGAAAAATTAGAAAAATCGTCAGAACAAAATTTATCATCTTTTCGAGAAGATATGATAAAAGTAGAAGCCGCACTTAATCTAGCTAGCACAAAAATAGAAAATATCGAGGATAGAGTTTATGAGAAACTCAGGGTAAAGTCGAAGCAACTAAAAGAAATTGTTAATTTAAGTGACAACGAAGAATTAAATACATCAATCGAAACTCTAGAAAAAACAGTTCAAAGATTATTAAATGAAAGAGAATCATTAGGCGCTGTAAATTTACGTGCTGAAGAAGAAATGAACGAAATGAGACAAAAAATTGAATTGATGTCTAAGGAAAGAGTTGACTTAGAATTAGCAATTGAAAAACTAAAAAGTGGGATTTTTGAATTAAATAAAGAAGGCAGACAACGACTTAAAGATAGTTTTGAGCTCGTAAATAAAAACTTTAAGAATCTTTTTAAAGAGCTTTTTGGAGGTGGAGACGCTGAATTAAAATTAGTTGGAGATGATGATCCTCTTAAAGCTGGGTTGGAAATCTTAGCAAGTCCTCCTGGAAAAAAAATGCAATTACTTTCCTTGTTGTCAGGTGGAGAACAAGCTTTAACAGCCATATCTCTCATTTTTTCTGTTTTCTTATGCAATCCTGCTCCAATATGTATTTTAGATGAGGTAGATGCTGCTTTGGATGATAGTAATGTTAGCAGATTCTGTAACTTATTAGATAAAATAGTAGATGAAACAGAAACCTATTTTTTAGTTGTGACACACCACAGATTGACTATGGCTAAAATGAATAGGCTTTTTGGTGTTACTATGGAACAAAAAGGCATAAGTAGACTAGTTTCTGTTGATTTAGAACAAGCAAATAAAATAAAGGATATAGCCTAATTAAAGTTTTTGAAGTTAACTCTTGACTTATTTGTTAGCTCAAAATAATTTAAGCACGCTTATAGTTTTCATTTGAAAGTATAGTATGAGCACGTTAAATAAAGAAAAAAATTTATCAAAAAGAATAGATGTTGCACTAGCTAAGAAGGATTATAAAAAAACATTTAAAGATACAGATTCGCTTAACATTTACTATAGAGTTGGAACAGAATTACTCGCAGGTTTGCTTATTGGTGCGGGCTTAGGATGGACAATAGATCAGTGGCTTAATACAACTCCATTATTTCTATTAGTATTTTTTTTATTAGGTGGTATAGCGGGAATATATAATCTTTGGAGAGTTTTGACTGGCAAAGGCCTAAAAATGGGATTTTTTAACAAAAAAGATAAATAATATGAATTCACCTGTTGAACAATTTACAATAAAAACATTATATGAACTTAATTTGATGGGAATTGACATATCTTTTACCAATGCATCTTTGTTTATGATGCTTTCTATTTTAGGTTCTACAGGTTTTCTATACTTAGGGTCAAAAAAGCAAGCAATTGTTCCAGGAAGATTACAATCATTAGTAGAAATGTCATATGAGTTTGTGGCTAATATGGTTAAAGAGAATGCTGGTAAAGAAAGTCAAGCTTATTTCCCTTTCATATTTACCTTATTTATGTTCATATTATTTGGAAATTTACTTGGAATGATACCTTACAGTTATACCTTTACTTCACAAATTGCAGTTACCTTTACATTAGCAGCAATTGTATTTATTGGCGTAACAATTATAGCCCTCTTTAAACATGGCTTTAAATTTTTTACTTATTTTTTTCCGTCTGGGGTTCCCATTGGTTTAGCACCTCTTTTGATACCAATTGAAATCATATCTTATTTTATTCGTCCTATCAGTTTGTCTGTTAGATTATTTGCTAACATGCTTGCAGGACACACAATGATGAAAGTTTTTGCTGGATTAATTATAATGATGGGTTCTGCGGGTGGTATTTTGAAAGTAGGAGCTGTTCTGCCTCTTTTAGCTGTTATTGGTTTGACAGGACTTGAATTTTTAGTAGCAGCCCTTCAAGCTTATGTCTTCAGCATATTAACATGTATGTATCTCCATGACGCTTTACATTTACACTAATTCATTACTAAATTAAAAACTAATAAAGAAAGGAAAATAAAATGGAAATGGATGCCGCAAAATTAATAGGAGCTGGATTAGCAGTTATAGCCTTAGCTGGCGTTGGAGTTGGAATTGGTAACATCTTTGCTTCATTAGTTACAGCTGTAGGAAGAAATCCAGCAGCAAAAAATGAAGTTTTTGGAATTGCTATTTTAGGTTTTGCTTTAACTGAAGCAGTTGCACTCTTTGCGCTTGTTATTGCATTATTGCTTCTTTTCACGTTTTAAATAAATCAATGGTTTTGCCTATAGTGATAATGCTATAGGCAAATTTTAATTAAATAAGAATAAAATATGCTGTATAAAATTAAAATTTGGTTAATTTTAATATTTTTAACAAATACTTCCTTCGTTATTGCTGGAGAAGTTAAAACTGGTCTTCCACAATTAGATTTCAATACATACCCATCTCTAGTTTTTTGGTCTGTATTATCTTTAATACTTGGATATTTATTAATAAAATACTTGGTAACACCAAACATTAAATCAATATTAAATAACAGGGAAACAAATATACAAAATGATTTAGTTAAAGCCAAAACATCAAATCAAGAAGCGGAAAAAATCAAAGAAAGTATATTAAACACTCAGTCAGAAATAAAATCAAAATCTCAATCAATTATAAATGTTGCTTTGTCAGAAACTAAACAAACTATTGAAAAGAAAGAAAAAGAAATAACTCAGAAATTAAATGAAAAAATTCTGGAAGCTGAGAAAAAAATATTAGATACCCAAAAATTGGTTATTAAAGAAGTGTTAAACAATGCCGAAGAAATTTCAGCAAGAGTTGTTCAAAATTTAACCGACCTAAAATATGATAAAATTGAAGGTAAAAAGGCAATTAAGACCGCATCAAAAAACATAATGATGGAGAAATAGAATGCACTTTGATGAAACAGCTTGGGTTACAATTGCATTTGTACTATTTTTTTTGTTAGTTTGGAAAAAAGGGAAAAATGGTTTATTATCCTTATTGGATAAGAGATCTTCATTAATTGAAAAAGAACTTAATGAAGCAAAATCACTAAAAAAGGAAGCTTTAGAAGAACTTAGAATTGCTTTACAAAATCAAAAAAATGTATCTGACGAAGCTGAAAATTTAATTAAAGATGCAAAAGAAACCGCAAAAAAGATTCAAGAAGAAGCTAAACTAAGGTCTCTTGAAATTGTCAAAAGAAAAGAAGACCAAGCTAAGCAAAAGATATTATCTTTAGAAGCAGAGTCTATAAGAAATATCAAAGAAATTACCAGCCATATAGTTATTGAATCTTCTAAAACCTATATTAAAAACAAATTGGATGAAAAAGAGAACATTAATTTAATCTCTAAATCATCAAACGAGATTAAATCTTCTATATTAAAGTAATTACTTTATTCCTACAAAAACTTGCCCTCCAATAGGTACTGTAATATCAAATGTTGTAGCTCTATCAACTATTTTACTACCCTTTAATAAAAATTGTGAGTAATTAAATTCATCTCTTTCAAACTCATTGTCATCAAAATCCACAGAAACTATAGTAATATTTACAGGAACATAATCTTCTTTTGAAGTATCATTTCTAATTGCCCTTATATTAATAGAAAGCTCCATTTGGATATTTTTTCCATCTTTATAACACTCCTTTTGCACACCTCTAAATCCTAAATAAATAGGCACGTTTTTTTCTGAATAAACAGCAATTTCAGAAGCTTTTTTTGGTGAAATTATTTTTGGACATTCAATAATCTCTTTTTTAAAAGTTGTGCAACTATTAAAAATTAAAAATAAAATTATTATAAAAATTTTAATCATATATAATACCTTTATAAAACAAAAAGTTTTGTAACTAGATTAATCTTTATTGACGTTCTCTATGTAATACATCAAAAGTAAATTATGAAGAAACAAAAAATAAATTTATACCTCGCCTCACCTAGGGGTTTTTGTGCAGGAGTTGACAGAGCTGTAAAAATTGTAGAAGAATCCATTAAAAAATTTGGGTCTCCAGTTTATGTAAGGCATGAAATAGTACATAATAAAGATGTTGTTAACTCATTAGCAAAAATTGGCGCTGTGTTTATTGAAGAAGTAAGCGAGGCACCAACTGATCGACCAATTATTTTTTCTGCACACGGTGTTGCTAAATCTGTAATGGATGAAGCGAATCAAAGAAAAATGATATCAATAGATGCTACTTGTCCATTAGTAACTAAAGTACATAATGAAACAATACGTCATTATAATTTAGGTAGGCACGTTCTATTAATCGGGCATAAAAATCATGTAGAAGTAATTGGAACTATGGGGCAAGTTCCAAAAGATTTTATTACTTTAATTGAAACAGAAGATGATGCTTATAAAGTTAACGTTGAGAACCCAGACAATTTAGCTTTTGCTACTCAAACGACATTATCAATAGATGATACAAGTAAAATTTTAAGCATTTTAAAATCTAGATTTCCGAGTATTAAGGGACCAAGTTCAGAGGATATCTGTTATGCAACTACAAATAGACAATTAGCAGTAAAGTCGATGTCAAAACTTTGTGATTGTGTTTTAGTTATTGGAGCTGAAAATTCTTCTAATTCCGTTCGTCTTGTAGAGGTGGCTTTATCTCATGGTGTAAAAAAAGCTTTTTTAATACCCAACGAAAATAAACTCGACTTATTTTTAAAAAAATTTAATCCTTTGAAATCTCCAAACATTGGATTAACAGCAGGTGCATCAGCCCCTGAGACCTTAGTGCAAGTTTTAATATCAAAACTTCAAAAAGATTTTGAAGTTAATTTGATAGAACACGAAGTTACTAAAGAAGATGTTAAATTTAATTTACCAAAAATTTTAAGATAAGAATTTAGGATTAAAAATTGGCAGTTTATACAAATTTAAATAAATTTCACTTAGAAGAATTTTTAAAACTTTATGACATTGGAGAGTTAAAATCATTTGCTGGGATAACAGAAGGTATAGAGAATAGTAACTTTTTTGTAAAAACAACTCACGGGAATTTTATACTTACTATTTTTGAAAAAAGAGTAGACATTAAAGATTTGCCATTTTTTATTAATATAATGCTTCATTTGAATGATAGAGGTTATTATTGTCCAAGACCAATAAGTGACACAAAAAATAAATTTCTTCAAAAATTACATGGTAAGCCAACAATCATTGTAAATTTTCTTGAAGGAAAATCAAAAAAAAATTTTACTATTGAAGATTGTTACCAAGTTGGTGAAAGTATGGGGATTATGCACTCTCAGGGTAAAGACTTTGGGCTAAAAAGAGAAAACTCTCTTTCTGTAAGAGGATGGGAAAAATTAATTAAAACTTGTAATAATAATGTACCAATCAGTGTTTTAAATACACTTCAACCTAATTTAATGGGAGAGATACAAAACTCTTTTGATTTCTTTTTAAAATTTTGGCCAAGTCATTTGCCAAAAGGTTTTATTCATGGAGATTTATTTCCTGATAATGTTTTTTTTATTAATAACAAAATTACTGGGGTAATTGATTTTTATTTTTCATGTACTGATATACTTGCGTATGATTTGGCAATAGCTATCAATGCTTGGTGCTTTGATAAAAAAGACAATTTTCAAGACAAAAAATATCAAGCTATATTAAATGGATACAATTCTAAAAGAAAATTAAGTAAAGATGAAAATTTCTTTTTACCACTATTGTGTAAAGCTGCCTCATTACGTTTTTTATTAACAAGATTATTTGATTGGGTAAATACACCTATTGAAGCTAACGTTGTTCCCAAAAATCCAGAAGAATACATAAAAAAACACATGTACTTTAAGAAATTAGTTAAAAATATTAAATATATAGAAAATTAATCATGAAAAAAGAAATTACTATTTTTACAGACGGTGCATGCTCTGGAAACCCCGGAAAAGGAGGTTGGGGAGTTGTCTTACTTTATCAGGATAATGAAAAACATTTATCTGGATCAGAAAAGTTAACTACAAATAATAAAATGGAGCTTAAGGCAACAATTGAAGCTTTAAAAGCAATAAAACATCCAAGCAAAATAAAGTTATATACAGATTCACAATATGTTAAAAATGGAATAACGGAGTGGATTATTAAGTGGAAAAAAAATGGATGGAAGACTGCAAATAAAAAAACAGTTTCAAATAAAGAACTTTGGGTTGAACTAGATGAAAATGTAAATATACATGAAGTAGAATGGTTGTGGGTTAAAGGACATTCTGGAAACCATTACAATGAAATTGCAGATAAATTAGCTGTAAATGCTATGAATGGAAAAGAATAAAATACTATAGATTTTTTAAAACATTTTCTGCAGTTGAAACATCAAATGCGCCTACTTCTTCTACAAAAGACTTCTTAATTATATTATCTTCAATTACCATTGCGAACCTTCTTGATCTACGTCCCATTACCTTACCAAAGTAATGATCTAGGCCTAGAGCTTCTGATACTGAACAATCGGGATCAGACAACATATCAATTTTTTCTTCAACTTCATTTGCTAAACCCCATGCACGCATTACATGTGGATCATTTACTGCCATACATGCAATTATATCTACACCTTTATTTTTGATATCTTGATAAAATTTTATATAGCCTGGCAAATGTTTAGCAGAACATGTCGGTGTGAAAGCACCAGGTAAAGCAAACAACACAACTTTTTTTGATTCAAAATATTCATCCGTTCTAACTTCTTTAACTCCCTGTTTATCTTTTAAAAGAAATATTCCAGAGGGAAATTTATTACCTTCATTAGTAGACATGAAAACTCCTTATATTTTCATAAATCTTATATTTAAACTATATCACTGGGTTTTAAAATAAGTTTATTTAGCTTTTTTAATATATTCTTCAATTTCTTTAAAAGTCAGTAATTCAGAGAGGATTTTTCCATTTAGTAATGATGGACCATAAATTTCATTATACGGTATTCCATAACGTTCTTTTTTAGTGATGAATTTTTTAATATTTTCATTCGGCTTAGTCCAATCTAAGACTAGAACTTTTACATTATTTATTTTAAATATTTCTGAAACTTGTTTAGTTTCGAGTATCAAGGCTTTATTTACCTGACACGTTAAACACCAATCAGCTGTAATATCAACAAATACTATTTCACCTTTAGCTGCTAACTCATTTGGTAATGAAATATTTTTGTTTATATCCCAATTAACGATTTCTAAATTATTGTAGTTATTTAAATTGGGTTCAATTCTTGTCTCTAATTTTATTAATAAATTAATTAACCATATAGATGTAAGTAGAAGAAAAATAGCCATAATTTGTTTAAAAGCTACCAACCATTTACCAGGTTTTGGAATAATTGATATAATTTTTGGGAATAACATTATTAGAATTAAAGGTAATGACAAACCTACACCCATAGTCAAAAGAGTAGAAAAAATTTCGAAAGTGTCTCCAGCTAGGGCAAAACCAACTGCAGTACCCACTAATGGCGCTGTACAAGGAGTAGCTAATAAAGTTAATGTGATACCAGTAATGAAATCTCCTAAATAACCTTCACCCCTATATGATAGAATGTTTAAGATTTTTGGAGGTAAAAAAAGGTTAAATAACCCTAAGAGATTAAAACCAAAAAAAGAAGTTAGTAAAATCATAAAAATTAGAAAAGATGGATTTTGAAATTGTAAACCCCACCCAACAAGTTCACCCGCAGACTTAACAATATAAGTACCAACAGCTATGAACAAAAAAGATGTTAATATACCCAATATATTAAATGATATTTTTTTTCTAAATATTACGTTGTTTTCCATTCTTAGATTTACTAATTGTACCATTTTCAAGGATAAAACAGGAAGAACACAAGGCATAAAATTTAAAATAAATCCACCAAACAAAGCTATAATAAAAATCGTAAAACCAGAGGATTTTTTATTTTTATTTTTATTTAATTTTGGAATGTTTTCATTATTAAAATTTATTGATTTAGTTATAACTTTCTCAAAACTATTATTATTACTAAGGAATGTTAATTTTAAAAATGAAAATTCACGATCTTTTTTATCCTTAAAATTAATATTCAACTTTAAAATTTCACCAGTTTGTGAATACTTAGGTTTTTCAAATATTAAATTTTTATTATCTTCAATAATAATATCATAAGGGTTAATATTGAGATTATTTTTAAATGTTAATTTTAATGTTTTTTCAACAAACTCAAACGACAAAAGTTTTAAGTCGTTATTTCCTAGATCTTTTGGGACTTTATCCTTATATCTATTAATTTCTGTTAATTCGGAATGATTTTTTATAGGATAAGTTAACTTTTTTAAATCATATTTAAAACTTACAGGAACACAGATTTCAGAACATACTTGGGCATCAAATTTTAGTAATCCTGATAATTTTAAATTTTTATCTAATTGTTCAATTTCTATTGGGAAAATAACTTTTTTTTCGTAACCAAATGTTTCTATACCAAAAAAATTAAATCTTTTAGGATTTGGAAATAGTAAATTCATTGATTTAATGTTATTTTCACCTTCCCATTTGACTTCTGGGGGAAGTCCAGCATCACCCGGATTTCTCCAATATATTTTCCATTCTGGTAAAAGTTTTACTTGCAGACCTATAAGAATTTTTGATGGTGTAGTTTCTGATATTTTACCAAATAGAATATCAAATTTAATAAAATCATAATTCTCATTAGTCACAGTATTTTGACTGGAAACCAGTGTGTTAGAATCAGATTTATTTATATATGAAAAGCAAATTAAAGTTAAAAATAGAAAAGAAATTACAGTTTTGTAATATTTACTATGTATTAGATTATTGTGCATTATTTCTTTTAGGTTATTATGAGAATTGACAATAATATATTGGAATTACAAACATGGATCAAGAGTTGTTAGGTAAACTATTAATTGCCTCTCCAGGACTTGAAGACATCAGATTTCAAGATTCTGTAATATTAATTTGTGAACATTCTAAAGAAGCAACTATGGGCTTAATTCTAAATAAACCTCTTTACAATTTTGACACTTCCCAGTTTTTAAAAAAAATGAAAATTAATTCTTTAACTAATATTAAATCTAATCCTACTTTTTTTGGTGGTCCTGTTCATTTAAATCAAGGATTTATTATACATTCTAACGAAAAGAAATATAAAACATCTGAAGATATACTAGAAGGGGTTATGATTACTAGTTCTGAAGAAATTTTAATTGATATTTCAAAAAATAAATCACCAGAGCATGCCAAAATTTTCCTTGGATGTGCTGTTTGGGATCAAGGACAGCTTGACAATGAAATATTAGAAAACTCTTGGATCATAACAAACTCAAATAAAGAATTAATATTTCACAATCATTTAGAATTTTCATTATGGAAAAAATGTCTTAAAAACATGGGTGTGGATCCTAGTAAGTTGGTATCATACTCAGGAAGTGCTTAGCCGTCTTGTTAAAGCATTGTTGAAATTTCTAATTTTTTCAAAGAATTGGCATCTGGTCCTATTACAGATAAAACAGGCTTTGCAGAAGTTAACAACCTATCACATAAATCATAGATAGAATTGATAGATACATTTTCTATACTTGCTAAAACCTCGTCGGCTTCTATCATTTTTCCAAAATTAATCATATTTTTTGCAAAATATTCTGACCTTGAACTGTTACTTTCATGACCCATTATGAAACCAGATTTCATTTGTGCCTTTGCTTTACAAAGTTCTTCCGCAGATATAAATTTTTTAATTTTTTTCCATTCTATTAAACTTGCTTCAAGTAAATTATTGACGTCTTTAGGAGACGTTCCAGCATAAAAACCAAATACTCCAGAAGAATTTTGCATCTGAGTAAAACTAAAAATGGAATAACATAACCCTCTCTTTTCTCTAATCTCTTGAAACAATCTTGAAGACATTCCACCACCTAGTATAATTGATAATGCTCTAAGAGAAAAACGATCACCATCTGTATTTTTTAGGCCTTCAACTCCAAACACTAATAGTGTTTGCTCTAACTCTCTATCTTCAGTAATAAAACCTGAAGTCCATTCTGAATTGATTTTTTTTGGTTTGTTATCATTTTTAATATCTGAAAATTTTTCTTCGGCAATTTTAAAAAATTTACCGTTATTAAGGTTTCCAGACATAGAGACGAACATATTTTCTGGTATATAATTTGAATCTAGAAAGAATTTTAAATTAGACTGTTGAAACCCACTTACAGTTTCTTTGGTACCAAGAATTGGTCTTCCCATTGGTTGATTTTTAAAAGCAGTTTTAGTAAAGTTTTCAAATACTCTATCGTCTGGAGCATCATAAGATTGTCCTATCTCAGAAATGATAACACCTTTTTCTCTCTCAATTTCTTCTTTAGGTAAAGTCGAATTCTTTATAATATCTGATAATATATCAATTCCTAACTCAGCATTTTCTTTCAATACTTTTAGATAATAGGCTGTAACCTCTTTACTAGTGTATGCGTTAATGTCACCTCCAACATCTTCAATCTCACGTGCTATTTTTTCTGCATTTCTATCTTTGGTTCCTTTAAAAGCCATGTGTTCTAACATGTGGGCAATTCCACATTCATCTTCTTTTTCATTAGAACTTCCCACACCTATCCAAACTCCAATAGATGCACTTTCGACATCAATTTGATCACTAATTATCGTTATACCATTATCAAGAATTTTAAATTTTGCACTCATCATTACCTCATATTATTTAATATATATTCTTGAACATCTTTTAGATTAGGCTCAATTATTTTAAAATTTTCCTTTTTACTCATAATATGGTCTAGGTGAACAGGAAGTTCAGGTGAAATCCCAATACTTTTTTTTATAACCTGTGGAAATTTTGCTGGGTGAGCACAAGCAAGAGAAATTATTGGTGTATGAATAGAAATCATCTTTTGTTCAATAGCTTTTTGTAAAGCTCCATAACCTATAGCACTATGCGGATCAAGCATATACTCATGTTCTTTGTAGATCTTTTTTATGATGTCAAGTGTCTCAACATCACCAATCTTAAAAGCAGCAAATATATTATTGATTTTATTTAGTTTCTCTTGGCTAATTTTAAATTTTCCATCAACTTTAAAATCATACATTTGCTTTTTTACTAGGTTTGTATCCCTATCATTTATTTCGAATAAGAGCCTCTCAAAATTACTTGAGACTTGAATATCCATACTCGGGCTATAAGAAGGAGATATATTTTTTCGTTTCATTATACCACTTTCAAAAAATCTAGTAAGTATATCATTTTGGTTTGATCCACATATCAATCTAGATATAGGTAGCCCCATTTTTTTTGCCATCCATCCTGCTAAGATATTTCCAAAATTACCTGTTGGCACTGAAAAAACGACTTCTTTTTCGGGAGAACCTACTCTGAGTGCAGAGTAGAAATAATAAACTATTTGAGGTAATAATCTAACCCAATTAATTGAATTTATAGCTGAAAGTGATGTCCGGTCTTTGAAATTTAAATCCTCAAAACAATCTTTGACAATTTCTTGGCATCCATCAAAGTCAGTTCTCACTGATAAGGCATAAGTTCCCTTTTCATTTATCCAAGTCATTTGTTTTTGTTGAACTTCTGATACTCTTTTGTGCGGAAAAAGAATAAAAATATCAATATTTTCTCTACCCTTAAATGCCTCTAAGGCAGCAGAACCTGTGTCACCACTAGTTGCACCTAATATTACAGCTCTTTTACCTTTTTTTTCTAGCGCTATATTAAATGCTCTAGACAAAAATTGCATAGCATAATCTTTAAATGCTAATGTGGGACCATGAAAAAGCTCAAGAATGTAGGTGTTTTTTTTAAGCTCTTTTAAAGGAGCTACATCATCACCAAATGATGCATAAGTAGCTTGACATATATTTAAAATATCATTCTCTTCCAAAAAGGGTTGAATAAAAGGTTTTAATATTTTAGAGGCTAATTTTGAATAACTAAGTTCTTTCATGTTTTTTAAGTCACTATGACTAAAACTTGGCCATTTTTTTGGCATAAACAATCCACCATCTCTTGCTAAACCAGCTAGAAGAACTTTTTCATACGAAAGAGAACCATCTCCTCCTCTTGTACTTGAATATTTAATATAATTATCCACTTCGTTTAGTCTTTTTAAATATTAATCTTCCAGATGATACGTGATATGAAAAGTACACAAATAGAAGGGAGAGAGCTAATCCATACCATGTTATTGCATATGATAAATGTTGATTACGAAATTTAGGTTCACCATCTACTCCAATAGGAAGCGTAAGTTTTTTACTAATACGAAGAGCATCAATATAATAATTATCAATTATTGGATTAGAAGTGATATTTATATGGTCAAAAATTTGTTCAGGTATAATTGTAAACCAAAATCCATTTTTCCCATCGTTTTCTGGAACAAAATAACCTTTTTGTTGGGGATGTCTTATAATTCCTTTTAATTTCACTAGACCTTTCGTAAGACTAAACTTTCTTTTATCAGGGTTTTTATAACTCTCAGACACCCAGCCTCTATTAATAAGAACTAATTTGTTATTTTCCATTTTAAATGGAGTTACAACATGAAAACCTGCATTTCCTTCATAAGTTTTACCGGTAATATATATTTCGTTATCGTGCATAAAACTCCCTAAAATCATAATAGACTTAAATTCATTAATTGAAGATTTATCTAGTTCATTAGGGACAGTTATCGGATTAGATTTACTCTGCATTAAATAATCTTGTATAAGGGCTTCTTTCCAAAATAGCCTTTTAACTTGCCAAGTACCAAAACTAATTAGCATTGCAAAAATTAGAATAGAAAATATTGATGGCCATAACATTGGCTTGAAATGTATTTTCATTATTAGTAAAAGAACCTTAAATTTTAATAAGTATTATAAATACTCATTAACCACCCCACCAGTATATGCACACAAATAAAAACAACCAAACAACATCAACAAAATGCCAATACCAAGCAGCAGCTTCAAAACCAAAGTGATGGTCAGCAGTGAAATGACCCTTTAACCCTCTAAATAAACAAACTGTTAAAAATATTGTCCCAACTAATACATGAAACCCATGGAAACCTGTAGCCAAGTAAAATGTTGATGCATAAATTCCATCAGTGAATGCAAAAGTGGCATGCTGATATTCATATGCTTGAACAGCTGTAAATATAGCGCCTAAAATTATGGTTAAAATAAGTCCTGTTATAAAATCTTTCCTATTATCATGCTGAAGAGCATGATGAGACCAAGTTACTGTACAACCAGATAATAATAATATTAGTGTGTTAATTAATGGTAGGTCAAAAGGGTCCAAAGCCTCTATTCCTTCAGGAGGCCAAATGCCAGTATCAGGATATAAACTGGAATCAAAAAATGCCCAAAAAAAGGCAACAAAAAACATAACCTCAGAGCAAATGAAAAAAATCATCCCGTATCGCATACCAATTTGAACTATAGGTGTATGATGACCTTGGTATTCAGCTTCTCTAACAATATCCCTCCACCAGTAAAACATTGTAGCCAAAACCATAAACAAACCTGCACCTAAGACCCATATTGAGTAAGGATATTCATGCATAAATAGTGTAAGCCCAAGAAACAGTGTAAAACCAGCTGCGGATCCTAATGCAGGCCAAGGGCTCGGTTCAACTAAGTGATATTGATGTTTTTGTTCACCGCTCATTATATACTCCTTAATTAAACTATATATCCTAACTCAACTTAGTCCAGAAAATTATCGAATTCCAAACTATGTTTTAGCATTAAAAAATGTATACGACAAAGTTATCTCTTCCAAGTTTTTTGTGTTTTCATCATCATTTATGCTAGGATCAACGTAAAATGAAACCGGCATTTTAACTTCTTCACCCGGCTGTAGTGTTTGTTTTACAAAACAGAAACAATCAACTTTCATAAAAACACTTCCAGCTTTTGGAGGGGATACATTAAATACTGCGGTGCCAGTTGTAGGTTTATCAGATAAATTTTTTGCTGTGTAATAAATAACTTGTTGTATCCCTGGCTGTACAATTATTTCTTGTTTAGGAGCCTTAAACTCCCAATTAAGTTCTTGTGAAATATTTGAGTCGAATCTTATTTGGATATTTTTATATTGTCCATTAGATCCTGGAGCTAAAGAAGCTCTTTGAACCGTACCAGCATATCCGGTCACTCTACAAAATAAATCATACAAAGGAACAGATGCAAAAGATAAACCAAGCATAAAAAGAACAATCAAAAATGTACATTTTAACGAATTATAATTTTTTTTATTCAAACTTGACGACATTTATCCAGTGATATCCATTCTTAAGATTGTAATAAAAAAGAAAAGAACAACCAAAAATATTATAATGCCTAAAATAGTAAAGTTCTTAGTTTTTCTATTTTCGTAAAATGCTTTAATATATTCATCTTCCTTATCAGATTTCATATTTGACCTGTAATGAAATTGTTGATTAATTTATCAAAGCAAATACTTGAAAATATAATACTCAAATAAATTATGGAGTATACAAACAAACCTTTTTCTGAGCCTTCATTTACCTTTAAAATAGATACCGATCTTCTAATGAACTCTACATTAAGTACAGTTACAACGATAGCGTAAAAAATACCGGTATGATTTAATATCAAAGGGAGGTATACGCAAGGCATGAGTAAAAGTGAATAAATAAATATATTCTTTCGAGTAGTCATATCGCCATAGACAATTGGCAACATTGGAATTTTAGCTGCCTTATAATCTGATTTATTTACTAAAGCTAAAGCCCAAAAATGTGGTGGTGTCCACATAAAAATTATTAAAAATAAGATTAAAGCCTCTAATCCAATAGAACCCGTAGCACAAATATGCCCAATAATTGGAGGAAATGCGCCAGCTGCACCACCAATTACAATGTTATGTACAGTATGTCTTTTAAGCCAGATTGTATAAACTACTGAATAAAAAAATATCGTAAAAGTGAGCAAGCTAGCAGCAAGCCAGTTTATAGATAAACCTAATATAATAACTGACAAAATAGATGTAATTATCCCAAATGAGAGAGCTTCAGAGGGTTGCACTTTACCAGAAGGGATAGGCCTGTTTTTTGTTCTATCCATTAATAAATCAATATCACTATCATACCATTGGTTAAGAACCCCAGAAGCTCCAGCCCCTAATGCAATGGCAAAAATCCCTATCATTGATAGAATGGGGTTAATTGTATAACCAACTAAAGGTATCGCACTATAATATCCAACAAAGGCTGTAAAGACTACCAATGACATCACTCTAGGCTTCATTAGATTTAGATAATCATATGGTGAGCCTAAGTTATAATTATCGTTAGTAATATCCTTAGTATTTACTGCTATTGAAGGCATAGTTATGTTTAAAACCTATCTTATTTTACTTTTGGTATTTCAGCAAAAGTATGAAATGCAGGTGGTGAAGAAACAGTCCATTCTAAAGTATTATCAGTTGAGCCCCACGGATTTTTAACAGCCTTGCGCTTCTTTACAAAGGCCTCAATTATAACTACTAAAAATATTATTGCACCAAGCGCACCAATGTAAGCACCTATAGAAGCAACCATATTCCATCCAGCAAAAGCGTCAGGATAATCTACATAACGTCTTGGCATACCTGCTAAACCTAAGAAATGCATTGGGAAAAATGTTAAATTTACACCTACAAATGTAACCCAAAAATGAAGTTTGGCTAAACCTTCGCTATATTCATAACCGGTCATTTTAGAAAACCAATAATAAAAGGCTGCAAACAAACCATAAACAGCTCCTAAAGATAATACATAATGAAAATGTGCAATTACATAGTACGTGTTATGCAAAACAACATCCAATCCAGCGTTTGCTAACACAACTCCTGTCACACCACCAACAGTAAATAAAAAAATAAATCCAATTGCCCAGTACATAGGAATTCTAAAAACTATAGATCCACCCCACATTGTTGCAATCCACGAAAAGATTTTAATACCAGTTGGTACTGCTATTACCATAGTGGCAGCCGTGAAATAAGCCCTTGTATCTACGGACAAACCAACTGTATACATATGATGCGCCCACACAACAAAACCAATAACACCTATAGAAACCATAGCGTATGCCATTCCCAAATAACCAAAAACTGGTTTTCTTGAAAATGTTGAAACAATTTGGCTTATAATACCAAATGCTGGTAAGATCATAATGTAAACTTCAGGATGACCAAAAAACCAAAACAAATGTAAAAATAATATTGGGTCACCTCCACCCTCAGGAATAAAGAAACTCGTTCCAAAATTTCTATCAGTCAGCAGCATAGTTATGGCTCCAGCTAATACTGGTATGGCCAATAATAATAAAAAGACTGTTACGAGCATAGACCACACAAATAATGGCATTTTATGAAGTGTCATCCCAGGAGCTCTCATATTAAATATTGTTGTTATAAAGTTTGCGGCACCTAAAATTGAAGAAGCTCCAGCCAAGTGAAGAGAGAATATTGCAAGATCCATACCCATGCCTGGAGAACCTGCTGAACTTGAAAGAGGAGGATATATAGTCCACCCAACACCAACTCCACCATCAACTACAGCCGATAATAATAATAAAACAAAACTTGGAGGTAATAGCCAAAAGGATATATTGTTCATTCTTGGAAAAGCCATATCTGGTGCTCCAATCATAATAGGAACAAACCAATTACCAAAGCCGCCAATTAACCCAGGCATAACAACAAAGAAGACCATAATCAGACCATGAGCTGTTGTAAAAACATTCCACACGTGACCATCTTCCATGTATTGAACACCTGGATTCATTAATTCCATTCTCATGTAAATTGACATCGCTCCACCGATGAAAGCAGCAACTATGGCAAATATAATATACATAGTTCCTATATCTTTATGGTTAGTTGAATATAACCACCTCTTTACAAAGCCTGTTGGAGCACCATGATGATCGTGTGATGTACCAACACCAGTACTTTGAGACAATGAAGCCATTATTTTATCTCCTTAACTTCTTTTTTTTCTAATGATACGATTTTATTAATTTCATTAATTGGGTTTTTTGCAAATTTAATTTTTGCTTCTTTTAGCCAGTCCTTATATTCATTTTCAGGTAATGCTTGTATAACAATTGGCATATACGCATGATTAACTCCACACACTTGATTACACTGTCCGTAGTATTTCTTCTTTCCAAGAGGGACTTCTGTCCAAATTTCATTAATCCTACCAGCAATAGAATAAACTTGAAGAGCTAATGATGGAACAAAAAATGAGTGCATAACATCATTGCCAGTTACAAGAAATTTTATTCTTGTTCCTTCTGGAACAACTAAGGGGTTATCAACGTCTAACATTCTTTTCTGATTACCTTTTAAATCTTCTTCGGCAATGATATACGAATCAAACGAAATTTCTTCATCTGGATATTCATAATTCCAATACCATTGAGCTCCAGATACTTTCACAACCATATCTACTGGCTTATCTGCTTCAGTCAAATAAAGAAGTTTAAATGAAGGAACTGCAATAATAACAAGGATTAATACAGGGACTACAGTCCATATAATCTCAATTAATGTGTTATGAGAAGTTTTTGAAGGTTTAACATTAGGTTTTTCTCTAAACTTAATACAAACATAAACAAGCAAACCAAGAACAAAAACAGAAATCAAAGTTATAACAACAAGAAGAAAATTATGAAGGTCTGTTGCTTTTGAAGCAATTATACCTGCTGGTTCTTGCAGATCCATTTGCCAAGGTTTTGGTTCTGAAGCATAAGCAAAATTTGAAAAGAAAATCAACAAAATTGATATTCCACTAAAAATATAACTTAAGCTTTTTTTCCAACTATGTAATACAGTTTGGAAAATTGTTTTCATTATTTATACTCCTCGACTTTAATCAATATTAAAATGAATAATAAAATATAGATAAAGTAATTTAAAATGATTCTAAAATATTCTTATATGTACTACTTAAAACTTTTTTTAAAAAAATGCTAGATCTAAAACTAAATTAATTATAAATATTTTTAAAAATTTAATTAAATTGTTAAATGTTTATTTTTTTATCTTTATCCTTGAAGAAACTAAATTATATTGACATATATATATTTAAATCCAAATTAAAAGGTCCTGAAAATGCAAAATAAATCACCATTAGAACTGACCGATAAAATTTTCTTTGAAGAAAATGATTTTGACTTAGATAAGGTTCAATCTTTACTCTCAAATACTTTAATGGATTCGGATGATGGCGAGTTATATCTTGAGTCTACAAAATCAGAATCATTTTCATTCGATGATGGTAGGATGAAAAACATTGCTTATGATAGCACAAAAGGGTTTGGTTTAAGAGCAATTGCAGGTGAAGCTAGAGGATTTGCACATTCAGGCGAAATTACACTATCTTCTCTCAAAAGAGCCTCAGAAACAGTCAAATCTGTATCAAAAAACTATTCAGGAATTATGACTCCAGGACCATCACATGGAACTAATAGACCCCTTTATACTTCAATAAACCCAATTGAAGAAACCTCATTTAAAGTTAAAACAAATCTACTTCAAGAAATAGATGCTTACGCAAGATCAATTGATAAAAATGTGATTCAAGTTTCAGCTTCAATCTCAGCTTCTTATCAAGCAATCCAAATATTAAGAGGTGATGGAGAGAGAACTGCTGATATTAGGCCTCTTATTAGGCTGAATGTATCATTAGTTGTTGAGAAAAATGGTAGAAGAGAGATAGGAAACTCTGGTTGCGGTGGAAGAGGAAGATATGATGAGTGGATCAATTCGGATAAATGGAAAGGTCAAGTAAAAGAAGCTTTAAGAATTGCTAATACTAACCTAGAATCAATTCCTACACCTGCTGGTGAAATGCCTGTCATTTTAGGGCCAGGGTGGCCAGGTGTTATGCTACATGAAGCTGTAGGTCATGGCTTAGAAGGAGATTTTAATAGAAAAGGTACTTCAATATTCTCAGGGAAAATTGGAGAAAAAGTTACAGCAGACGGGGTTACAGTTATTGATGACGGGACAATCGAAAACAAAAGAGGATCAATAACAATAGATGACGAAGGTACAAAATCGTCAAAAAACATTTTAATAGAAAATGGCATTTTAAGAAATTATATGCAAGACCGACAAAATGCCAGACTAATGAAAATGGAACCAACTGGAAATGGCAGAAGACAGTCTTATTCTCATTACCCTATGCCAAGAATGACAAACACCTATATGGATAACGGAACAATTGAACCAGAAGAAATTATAACCTCAGTTAAAAAAGGTATTTATGCTGTTAATTTTGCTGGTGGACAAGTAGATATTACAAATGGAAAATTTGTTTTTTCTGCTTCAGAGGCTTATCTAGTAGAAAATGGAAAAGTTAAGCAACCTCTTAAAGGAGCAACGCTAATTGGTAACGGCCCTGACGCAATGTCAAAAATTTCTCTAATTGGAAATGATATGTCGTTGGATGACGGGATTGGCACTTGTGGAAAGGAAGGCCAAGGAGTTCCTGTGGGCGTTGGGCAACCTACCTTATTAATGGGCGGTATCACCGTAGGGGGTACTGACACAAATTAAAGTGTTAGAAAGAATTTTCAATAAATACTTTATCTACATTTTTTTCCCAAATACCATTAAACTTTTCTAGAAGAATTTCAGAACCAGTTTTTTTATATCTAATGATATTATATAATGGGTCTAAAAACTGTCTTTCATCAACACCTCGTTCATCTAATTTATTACGTCTTTGAAGACCTAAACTAGAAATTCTTATCATTTCTTCTGCTATATCAATAATTTTTTTTGATCCTAGTTTCCCATGCAAACCGTATTTTGCAGCTGAAATTCTTCCTTCCTCTAGAAGATTAGAATTCATAAATGGCTTTGCTAAATCATAGGCCTCTAATTGAGCTTCATTATCATACAATAACCCTACCCATAGCGCTGGGAGTGCACAAATTATATTCCAAGGACCTCCATCTGCGCCCCTCATTTCTAAATATTGTTTGAGTCTAACTTCTGGAAATGCAACTGTAACATGATCCTCCCAGTCTTTGACAGAAGGAAATTGACCTTCAAAACCTTTTAACTTTCCATCCATAAAATCTAAAAAAGATCTCCCAGATACATCAATATATTTACCTTCCCTATATATAAAATACATTGGTACATTAAGGACATAGTCTAACCATGCCTCATAGCCAAAAAATTTATTAAAAACAATTTCTGGGACACCAGTTCGATTAGGATCAGTATCAGTCCAAACCATTGCTCTTGACGATAAGTATCCACTTTCTTTACCTTCAATAAATGGAGAGTTAGCGAAAATAGCTGTTGCTATGGATTGTAATGCTAAGGATGTTTGAAATTTTTGTACCATATCCCGTTCATTCAAATAATCAAGATTAACTTGAATCGTACATGTTCTTAACATCATATCTAATCCAAGTTGGCCAACTTTAGGCATAAAATTTTTCATGATTTCATATCGACCCTTCGGCATCCAATTTTGCTTTGAACGAGGCCATTTAGGATCATAACCTAGACCAATCATTGATAATCCAAGTTTTTTCATTGCTTTTTTCATAATTTTTAGATGTCTTCCAGTCTCTTTGCATGTTTGATGCAAATTTTCTAGAGGTGTTCCTGATAATTCTAATTGTCCACCAGGTTCAAGAGAAATTGATGCCCCTGTCTCATCTTTTAGAGCAATAGTATTGTTTTTCTCTAAAACTTTTTCCCATTTATTTTCTTTTGCAAGATTATTTAATAACTCACTCACACCTGATTTACCAAAATAACCAACTCTTTCCAAATTATCTAAATGAAAAACAAATTTTTCATGTTCGGTACCTATCTTCCAATCTTCTCTTTTTTTTTCACCTTCTTTAAACCAATTTATGAGGTGTTCTTTTTTTAATCTTGACATTTAAATCTCATATTTAGATGAGGTTAATAATTTGAAAACGTTAACATTTTACATGTTATAGTATTTTTTAGCCATATTGAACTTAAATATAAGCTTATGAATAATTTTTTATATCTCCATTTAAATAATTGCAAAGAGAAATACTGGCAATTACTGCTGTATCAGATCTTAAAATTCTAGGTCCCAAATCAATTGGTATTATAAACTTTTTTTCTCTTAGATAATTTATTTCTTTTGTAGTGAACCCACCTTCAGGACCTATTAGAATAGCGCCAAAAGATTTTGAAGATAAGTTCTGAAAATCTAGTTTTACAGCATTGTTTTTTCTGATTGTTTCGTCACAAAAAAAAATAATTCGTTCATTATCCCAATGTTCGATTAAATCTTTAAGTTTCTTTAAAGCGCAAATTTCAGGTATCGTTATACGTTCGCTTTGTTCAGAAGATTCAATAGCTATATTTTGCATTCTTTTTAAATTTAAATTTTTTGTGATAGTACGTTCTGTAAATACAGGGAGAATTTTAGATATTCCTAACTCAGTTGCCTTTTGCACTATATATTCTGTTGGAGTTTTTTTAACTGGCGCAAATAATAACCAGATATCATTTTCAATTTCGACTTTACGTGTTTTTTTAATTATATCAATAATAATAGTATTTTTATAAATTTTTGAAATTTTAGCCAAAAATTCACCATTAACATTGTTGAAAACCAATATTGAATCATCTTTTTTTTTTCTCATAACATTTATTAAATAGTGAACTTGTTTATTTTCTAGTTTAACTGGATTTTTTAAAGATAATTCTCCAGGAAAATAAAGTCTGATTTTAGCTTTATAAGATAAATCCAACATTAGACAAAACCAATATACCTCAAAATTAATTTCACTGCTCATTGATTACAACATATTATGATGATATTGCATTATTTATGAATATACCCAAACAAAATAATTCTGACATGCTAAATAATGGTTGGTGGGACATACTTCCTAAACATTATATTAAATGGATAAGATTAGGGAGGTTTGACAGATCAGTTGGTTTTTGGCTCCTTCTTCTACCCGGTTGGTGGGTGCTTCCATTAACAAATTTAGATTTAATAAGCTGTATAAAGCTAATGTTTGTTTTCTTAATAGGTTCAATTGTAATGAGAGCTGCTGGATGCACTATTAATGATATGTGGGACAAAGATATTGACAAAAAAATTTCCAGGACAAAAACAAGACCCATTGCAAGTGGTGAAATTTCAATTTTACATGCAACTTATTTTTTAATTATAATGTTTTTGATTGGTTTTATTTGTCTATATCAATTGAATATTAATACTTGGTTTGTAGCAATCTCAGCAATACCTCTAGTAATACTATATCCTTTAGCTAAAAGATTTACAAAATGGCCACAAATTATCTTAGGATTAACGTTTAGTTGGGCTGTCCCAACAGCTTGGTCTTCTGCAAATGAAGAATGGAATTTAGGAATATTCATCATGTATTTGGCAACCGTCTTCTGGATCATTGGATATGATACAATTTATGGATGCCAGGATAAAAATGAAGATGAAATTTTTGGCATTAAAAATTCTGCTGTTTCTGCTAAAAACTTTTTAACTCTTTTTGTAGGATGTGCCTATAGTTTAATGTTTATCTTATTAATTGTTAGTGGATATTTGTTAAATAATAATATCTTTTGGTACATTGGAGTATCAATTTGTGGATTGCATCTAATATATCAAGTAATAAAATTAAAAGATATTGAACATAATGATCCACTACAAATATTTAAATCAAACGTCTTCCTAGGTCTTATGTTAACATTATCATCTTTAGGAAATCATATAACTTCCTAGACAGTAATGCTAAATTTTATACTTTAACCTAAACACACCATCAACTAAAATCATATGAGGGAAAGTTAACGCTGCCAGACCAATAAAAGTTACTTTTATAATTGTTTCTGTATATGAGTTTAAATTTAATAAAATATAATATGCAGCTCCCCCACCTAACCAACTTAATACAGAAAAAATAATCATTAGGTACATTATTTTTTTCTTTTCCATAAAAATTAGTAAAGTTGGTATAATTCTTTTAATATGGTGGGTGCTGTGAATAGAACAAAAATATATTGCAAATGCTGGCAAAGGTGGAACGAGTGATATGACTAAAACCATTAAGGCTAATAATTTGATATAATTTTTTGAAAAAATAATTTTCTTATAATTAAATAATATAAAAACTAATGATGACAACCATCCTAAAAGAGCCACATAGAGAAATTGCCACAATAAATACAACTGATTACCAGATAAAATTGAAAAGAGATGATCAACTTCACCTTTATTAAAAAAAATTATGCCTAAAACAACTAGCCCACCATGCGCGTAACCACAGATATAATATAAATTATCATTTTTCCAATTTATGTCACCACAACCAAAATGAAAAATACTTGCTATTAAAAATAAGATAAGAGAAATAACTGGTAAATAGTACCACATAACAACAACTAGGATAGCAACTAATAAATAAATAATTATAAATCGTACTTGTAAATGAAAATTTTTTGTAAAACCTAATGTAACTGAGATAGCTCCATCAAGAGCTCCATGGGGAACACCCATGAAAATAATAAAAAATAATGAGATATAATCTAACCAATCTAGGGTAAAATGAACCATTTATGATACACAACATAAAAAAATGATTTAATAAATGGTAATTTAGGCATTGAAATAATTATTTTGCAAGTTGTTAATAGTGATATATTTCCAGACATAAATTTAGCCATTTCATCACCAGTTAAAATTCTGGCTAAACTTGAAAAAATTTTGGGAGCAAGTTTAGGATATTCATTCATTACATTAATAAATATTTTATCTAAAAATAAATCAATATTAGTGTGAATTTTAGTATTAATTTTTTTTCTGTTCTTTATTTGGCTAATTATTTGAAATGCCTGTTTTTGAATGAAAGTAAAAGCATATCCAGAAGAAGGTCTTACTGCTCCCCCTCTTGTGCCAATATTATATATTTCTTTAGATACATAGGAAATATAATGCATAGGAATAATACCTTTTTCGTGACTACTCTTTGTGAATTCAACTAAGTTAAAATATTTTTTAAGATATTTTGAAATTTCATTTAAATAAAATTCTTTATTCTCAACTGTTTTTGAAAACATTGTAGATTCAACTAATGCTTTCCTTTTACTAAATGGAAGTAAGTAGATAAAATGAATACCTCTTGACTGGTCACATCTAAAATCCATTAATGTTACAATTTTTTCATCAAATACATCTGTCTTAGAAGTAACTACAAATCCTTCAAAATGTTGCAATAATATATTATTTGGAAATCTAGGTGGTCTACTATCAAATACTATATCACCTTTTATTTTCTTATTCTTCACAAATAATTTACCATCTTTTTCTAGTACATCATTTTCTATAACTATAAATTTTTCGCCTGGAAGTTGTTTTTTGCATATGTCCAACCATTTTTGTCTTTTTATTACACAATACGGATGTTTAACTGAAGTAAGAATATGTTTTGAATTATCAGTATTTATTGACCATTTGTACCACACATGATTTGCGTTATTGAAAGCCTCTTTGTTAATTTTAACTTTCCAAAATCCCCAAAAATGGTCACTTTTAATTTTATTTTTGTCACCTACAAGCAAATTAAATTTGTAGTTAGGTAAGTTACGAATTAATCTAGCCAAAGATAAAGCTGCACAACCACCACCAATAATATT
>CACAAB010000016.1 GCA_902530325.1 uncultured SAR116 cluster alpha proteobacterium
CTTTTCTTGCTATATTTTGTTCTTCTAATTTAATTTTTTTCGGTGAAAACCAAGTTTGTAATATTGACTCACCTGTTTGATTTGGAGGTACCATCATTAGGTTATCTTTAACTGTTAAAGAAGAAAACTCATGTGCAATTTGAAAAGTTCTTAAAATACCAAGATTAAATAATTGGTGAGGTTCATAGCCAGTTATGTCAATTTTATTTAATTCTACAATTCCTGAATCTGGTTTAATAGAGCCATTGATTATATTAAATAAAGTAGTCTTGCCTGCGCCGTTAGGACCAATTAGTGCTGTAATTGATGACTTTTCAATTTCTAAAGAAATGTTGTTTATGGCTCTTATACCACCAAAACTTTTGTAAAGGTTTTTAATTCCAAGCATATAAAAAAAAGAAAGGCTTAAGAAAATATCCTAAGCCTCTTCTAATTTTACCTATAACCAACTTTGTTGGTTTTTTGGTTATCGATTAATATTTCGGCAAAACTTCCTGATGACTCGCCAGCACCTACAAGCTCTAAGGCTGTTGCTCCAACATAGTCTATATCCTTTCCTGCCTTAATTAATTTTAGTGCTTTACCAAGTTCACCTGGAAAAATCTTCTCTCCAGGAGCGTTTGCTACATCCATAACACTAGCTTTAAAAACATTACTTTTAGTGGATTTTGACTTTTCCATTGCAAGCATAATTAAAGCCGCAGCATCATAAGACTCAGGTCCGTAGGGCCCAGACTCAAAACCTGCCGCTTTTGCTAATTCTGAATATTTAGCTGCGCCTGGGCTGTCTGTACCTGGAACAGATCCAATTGATCCATTGAGATCTGGACCAATAGCTTTTGGAAGAGAGTCACCAATCATACCATCTGGTAAGAAAAATTTATTAAATGCGTCTGCATCTAATGATGCTTGTATTATACCCTTACCTCCCTGATCAAGGTAGCCTGCGACTATCAAAATATCACCGCCAGCTTGGGCAAGAGCAGCAACTTCAGCACTGTAGTCAGCTTTACCATCCTCATGAGATGCTGTTATGGTAATTTTACCTCCTTTAGAGGTGAAGTTTTTTTGAATACTTGCAGCTAAGCCTTTTCCATAGTCATTGTTTGTATGTGATAAGGCAGCCGTTTTAAAACCTTTTTCCATTAATAAATCTGCTATAACTTCACCTTGTCTGGCGTCTGATGGTGCGGTTCTAAAAAACAAGCCATTATCAGGCTCAGTTGATAGTGCTGGCGATGTTGCAGATGGAGATATCATAACAATACCATTTGGCATTGCTACGTTTTTTAAAACAGCAGTAGTGACACCAGAGCAATCAGCACCCATTATAGCATTCACTTTTTCTGCAGTAATCAATCTTTCTGCAGCTGCTTGAGCAGCAGCAGCGTCAACACATGTTGAGTCACCTCTGACACTATCTATTTTTCCATGAGTAAAGTTACCTGATTTATTTACTTCATCAATAGCCATTTCAGCACTTTTAGCCATCACAGGTGCTAAAGATTCAATAGGACCTGTAAATCCAAGAATTATTCCAATTTTTACATTATCTGCAATAGCTGGAAAAATTAAGAATATTGATAGCATAAATGAAATTAATGTTTTTTTCATATATGTTCCCCTTATAATTTATAATAGTAATTAATTTATAAAGAAATTATGTAATTATGCGAATCAAATTTGAAATTATATTATGTTGAGTATGACTACCAAACTAACAAATAACCATGCCAATTTGTAAAAATCACATCATCAAATCGGGTAGCCAAGTTATTATTGCAGGAAACATTATTAATACTAAAATAGTTAAAATATCTGCAATAAAAAATATGGTTACTCCTTTAAATACGTCTGTTACAGGTATATCTTTTCTTACACCAGCAACAACAAAACAATTCAGACCAATAGGTGGGGTAATTAGGCACACTTCTGCCATTTTGACTACTATTATCCCAAACCATACACTTACTTGATTAAATGTCATTCCAAAAGGACTTTGATCTGCAGTTACATCTGGGCCACCATTTAAGAGAATAATTGCTGGATAAACAACTGGTAAGGTTAATAATAAAAGTCCAATTGCATCAATAAACATACCTAAAACCACATAACCAAGTAAAATCAAAATTAGTACAATGTAAGGATCAAAAGGTAATGAAATAATCCAATTAGCAAAAGTTTCTGGTAATCCTGAGAATCCAAGAAATCTAACAAAAATTAATACGCCCCATATAATTGAAAAAATCATTGCAACGAGTTTAGCAGTTTCAATTAATGCAAAATTGAGTGAATTTAGTTTTAAACCCCTCATTATAGCTATGATCAGTACTACAAATGCACCTAAAGCGCCAGCCTCGGTTGGGGTTGCCCAACCAGCGTAAATTGCACTAATAATTACAGAAATTACAATTGCTATTGGAATCACCCCTGGAAGAGCTCTGATTTTCTCATTAAGCGTATACCTTCTACCTGGAGGTCCTAAGTTAGGGTTAATTTTAGCCCAGATAATTATTATTGCACCATAGACTACTGCTGAAAATACTCCTGGTAAGAAACCTGCTAGTAATAAAGCTCCAACTGATTCCTCAACAATTATTGCATATATAACTAAAATAGCAGAAGGTGGTATTAATGACGCAAGGGTTCCACCTGCTGCGACTACTCCTGCAGCCAATTTTCGATCATATCCCTCTTTTAACATCTCTGGTATAGCTACCCTTGAAAAAACTGCGGCTGTAGCTGTTGAGGCTCCAGAAACAGCAGCAAAACCAGCAGTTGCAAAAACTGTAGCAACTGCGAGACCACCAGGGACAAAACCAATCCAGGCTTTTGCACAGTCATATAGCTGTCTGGTCATTCCAGCTTGGTAGGCCAAAAATCCTATCAAAATAAAAATAGGCAATAATCCAAGAACAAATGTTACAGACTTAGAGTAGGGAATAGCACCAATGTTAGCGAGAGCGGGACCAACACCTATTAATTCAACTAACCCAATCATACCAGCAATACTTGCTGCAAATACGACTCTTACACCAGAAACAACTAAGATTAGTAAAATAATAGTACAAATTATACCAACTGTCGTAGGGTCTTCATACCCAATTCCAAAAATCCCTGATGGTTGTCCATTTAGTAATTTACTAAACATTAATCAGTCCTTAATTACCTTTATTTCTTCATTTGCTAGTTCTTCAGGTGTTTTCATAATTGGAATAGCTATTGGCTCTAAGTTTTTATATAATATCATTCTTAAAAAACCAAATATTTCAAGGAACAGTCTTAGTGCCCATATAGTAAAGGCAATTGGAACAAGTATTTTTGCTGGCCATGTAGGATATAAGTAGTCGTAGGTTGTATCACCTATTTTATATGCATCAATTGCAAATAACCAACTATAATAAATTAATATTAAAACAACTAAGAAAGAAAAGATTGTAGAAAAAAATTCAAGTAGCCACTTAGCACGACCTTTTAAATTTCCAACTAAAAGCTCCATTCTAATATGTGCATCAAGTCGCTGAGCGTATGCAACACCTAAAAAAGCAAAAATTGAAATTGATAGTTCTGATAATTCTAAATATCCTGGCCACGGATAACCTAACACCCTTGATATAATTTGAAATGATGTAAGTATCATCACAACAAACAAAGAAATACCAGATATTTTTATTAAATAATCTTCGAATACACTGAGGTAATTATTTGATTTAGTTAAAATTTTAGACATTTAAAAAATTAGCATGTGTGTAAAAAATTACACACATGCCAAGATATAACTATTTTGCAGTTGCAAAAATTAAATCTAGTAATGCTTGAGCGTCAAATTTATCTTTATTTGCATTTACCCAAGCGTCCCAAACAGGTTTACCTGCTGTTTTTCTAAACTCAGCTAAAGTTTTTTCGTCATACTTTATTTCTTTAAGTTTGGATTTAAACATTGGTAAATTTTTATCATCAGCTTTTTTATAAGCAGCTTTCATTGAAGCTAATGCTTCAGGCTTTAAATCTTGAAGCAGTTTTTGATATTGTTTAGGTAGTTTGTTGTATGAAGTTTTGTTTATGACATATGGGCAGTCAGAGGTTCCTGGTGATAAATTAGCGGTATACCATTCGGCAACTTCATGAATCTTATATGCAGCGTGAGCATATGTATAAGGAAAAGAAACAGCATCCACAGCACCTCTTGAAATTAATGTATAAACTTCACTAGCTGGAACAGTTTGTCTTATAGCTCCTAATTTTTCCATAGCTTTACCTACACCACCACCAGCACGAACTCTCATTCCTTTAAAATCTGACAAGCTAGTTGGTGGTTTTCCTTTACCTAAGAACTCATATTGAGGAAGATTAGACGTCATATATAGCATAGCATTCCATTTAGCCAACTGACCTGAGACAATTGGATGATCATACACAGCTTGTCTAATCTTTGCATCTTTATCAAAATCTCCCATTGGTAGAAACGGCATAGTTAAAACCATTAATCCTGCATTTTTACCTGGGTGGTAAAAATTACAAAAAGCAGCCATTTCAAATGAGTTCGCTTTTAATCCATCTAAGTTTTCTTTTGATTTAGAGAGTTGTCCTCCATAGAAAATCTTTAGTTTAAATTTACCATTAGTTTCTTCAGACAATCTTTTTGATAATGTTTCTGCGCCCTCAGTAAAAGCTCTTCTTTTTCCCCAAAGACTAAATTTCCAAAAAACATCTGGTCCATCAACAGCGGCAAGAACTAAATTTGCATATATGTTTGACATAAGAACCATCAAACCAACTGCAATAATTCTCTTAATATTAATCATTTATTTCCTCCAAATTTATATATCATTTCATACTCATCATATATAAGTAAAAGTCAAATAAGAAATATTAACAGATTAAATAAAAATACCATTATGAGATTTTACAAGTAAGCTAGAGTTAAAAATTAATTTCAAAAAATTTTGAGAAGAAATAGTGTAATACCAGGAAAAGAAAATAAAAGTATAACTCTTAATATATCACTAAACAAAAATGGCAAAACTCCTTTGAAAGTTTCAGTAATGCTTACATCCCCAGCCATCTTATTGATAATAAAAACATTTAATCCAACTGGAGGTGTGATTAATCCTACTTCTACGACAATAAGTGTTAATATTCCAAACCATATTGCTGTCTCCTCAGCAGGCATTCCAAAATCCAATGTCATTATCAAAGGGAAAAAAACTGGTATGGTTAGTAATATCATTGCTAGGCTATCCATTAAACAGCCTAAAAACAGATATAACACAAGAATACATGCTACAATCAAATAAGGTGAAAAGTTATTTTTTAATGCAATCTCACCTAGTTGGTTAGGGAGTTGTGTTAATGCTATAAATGAGTTAAAAAATTCAGCACCTAAAAGTACTAAAAATATCATAGCAGAAGTAATTGCTGTACTCTCTATCACATCAACTAAGTCACCAAATTTAAAGTTTTTATTAGAAATTGCTATCAGACCTGCTCCGCCAGCTCCTATAGCACCACCTTCTGTTGGAGTAAACCAACCTAAATAAATACCCCCGATCATAACTAAAAAAATTAGAATGATCTGCCAAATATTCTTAAATAAAGATAACCTTTCTTTCCAGCCAACTCTTTCCTTTATGGGTCCTGAACCTTTTACAAATCTAACATATAAACCAATTGCAAATATGTATCCCAGAGCTGCTAAAATACCTGGTATAAAGGCAGCTAAAAACATTTTAGCAATATTTTGTTCTGTTAAAATTGAATAGATGATTAGTATAACTGACGGTGGAATTAATATACCCAGGGTACCTCCAGCCGCTAGGGTGCCTGTACTTAAAGCTCCAGAATATCCAAGTCTTCTTAATTCTGGTAATGCAACCTTACCCATTGTTGCAGCTGTAGCAAGTGACGAGCCACAAATTGCTCCAAATCCCGCACAGGCTCCAATTGCTGCCATTGCAACACCGCCTTTTCTGTGACCAAGGCATGCTCCAGTGAATTTAAAAAGTGCCTCACTCATACCTGCTTTACCTGCAAAATTTCCCATTAATAAAAATAGTGGAATGACAGATAAAGAGTAATTAGAAAATAAATGCCAAGCACTAGTTTTAACTTGCGATAAAATAGGAAGCCACCCAGCTATTATAATTGTCCCAGAGCAACCAACTATTAACATTGCTAGTCCAATCGGAACTCTTAATGCAAGCATTGAAAATAATATTGGAAAAGCAACAATGCCTAGTGTAAATTTTTCCATAAGGATTACTTTCCTGTTATCTGATTTATTTTTATTGCGAAAGTATAAAAACAGCAAATTGTTAGAAGAAAGAAAGAGGCTATAACTGGAATAAAAGGTAGCCAAATTGGAAACGCTAGCAGCATAGTTTCTTCTTGATAAAGATACATGTCCTTAGCTCCTAAAATCATACGAGAACTAAAAAACAAAGCAACCAATCCAAATATGAGGGAACTAATAGAATCTAAAAAACTAATTTTACTTTTTGATAATTTAGCAGTTATGAAATCTACTATAACATTACCCTCTTTGAGATGGCATAATGGTAAGAAAGATCCAATTGCAACTGCGCAAGCTATTTCAACTAATTCAAAATCACCTAGAATAGGGGATGAAAAGACCACTCTTCCAAAAATAGAAAAAATACTAATTAAAGCAGCTATTAAAAGCACAAAGCCACCAAAGATTGCAAAATATCTAGAGATCAAATGTAAAATACGTCCAAATTTATTATTTGGACGTATTTTAAATGTAAAAAATTTTTTCCTAAAACTCATATTTAGGATAATTACATCATTTTTTCATATTTTGAAATTAAAGATTTTGCAGTATCGTAAAGTTTTTGTCCATCGAGACCTTTATTGTTAGCATCTTTAATCCAATCTTGAATAACTTCATCTGCTGCTTTTTTTATCTCAGCTAAAGGTGCTCCAGTTAAAGTGTGAAATTCACCTCCAGCTTTAACTGCTAATGCACGAGCAGGTCCTTCAAAGTCATCCCACAATACACCTGCTTGTCTAGCTAATGACATGCCTGAATTATTATCAATAACCTTTTTATGGGCCTGTGATAATGAATCGTATTTTGCCTTGTTCATTACAAAAAGAAATGGTGTCGTATAAAGCCCTCTATTTCCTGCAACATTGGTATGCGACTTAGTTAGTTCTTGGAGTTTAAACGATGGCATTATTTCCCAAGGAACAACCATTCCTGTAATGACTCCTTTTGACAAGGAAGGTGCAACTTTTGGTATTGGCATACCAACTGGTGTGGCTCCTAACTTTTTTAATAAACTTGTTGCTGAGCGTGTTGGACCTCTTAGCTTAAGACCTTTAAAGTCACTTACTGATTTAATTAATGTTTTTTTAGTGTGTATCATACCTGGGGCATGAACATGAACTGCAAGAATTTTATAATCTTTAAGATCTTCAGCTCCAGCAGTTTCAACAAATTCTTGAACAGCCTGAGCAGTTATTTTTGCACTTGTTGGCATGAAAGGTAATTCAAAAACTGATAATCTTGGAAATCTTCCGGGAGTATATCCTGCAACAGTCCAAACAATATCTACAACACCTTCACGAGCTTGATCAACTAGTTGTGGTGGTTTTCCTCCAAGCTGCATTGACGGATACATTTCAGTAATAATTTCACCGTTACTTTCTTTTTTTACCTTGTCAGCCCATGGTTTAACAAATTTAGCATTTGAATTTGCTGGCATTGGTACCATAGTGTGAAATTTTAGAGTAACCTTATCAGCTAATGCTGAAAATGATAATCCAGCACTTATAATTGTTGTCGCTACTACGCCAATCAATTTATTCATTAATATTCCTCCATTTAAAATTTTAAATAATTTTAATTTATGTAATCTAAATCATTAACTAGATATTTAGATAAATCAAATTCTATTTTTTAAAAAATTCTTATAATTATCATTATTTAATAATTTTGTTATAAAATAATTGTTTTATTATCAAAATAATATATTCTTTGATAAAATATTTACAGGGATTTATTTTATGTCCATCAATGCACTTAGTTATATTGGGGTAAATTCAGATAAAATTGAAGATTGGCAAGACTTTGCCACTAAGAATCTAGGAATGCAAAAAACTGATCATTCCAAAAAATCTTTATTTTTTCGTATGGATGATCAAAAGCAAAGGTTCATAATCTCTGGTGAACCCGGTGACAAACTTGCTTTTCTTGGATGGGAAGTAGAAGAAAAATCGGATCTTGAAAAATATGCTCAAAAGTTAGAAGACACAGGAATAGATATTTCCGAAGGGGATAAAAACCTTACTGATATGAGGTTTGTTGATGAATTAATATATTTTGATGATCCAGTAGGGAATAGAATTGAACTTGTTTATAAGCCTCATATTGATAATAGTCCATTTGTTCCAGGAAGGCCAATTTCTGGATTTAAGACTGACGTTTGCGGACTAGGTCATGCAGTTTTACATGTATCTGATGTTGATATGTTAATTCCTTTTTACAAAGATATCTTAGATTTCAAAATAAGTGATTATAGTTTTGATCCAATTTCATTATGTTTCTTTCATGTTAATGGACGCCATCACAGTTTCGCTCTAATAGGTAGTGGTAAAAAAGGATTTCATCATTTCATGGTAGAATATAAAAACTTAGATGATGTTGGGCAAGGATATGATTTACTTAAATATAACTATAAAAATGGAATAGCTTATACCTTGGGACGACATACAAATGATTATATGACTTCTTTTTATGCACATACTCCTTCAGGTTTCTTTATTGAAAATGGTTGGGGTGGTAGAATTATTGATCCTACTACCTGGGTTCCTCATGAAACAAATGAGGGACCAAGTTTCTGGGGACACGAAAGATTATATTTGCCTCATGATGAAAGACTAAAGTTTAGAAAAAAACGTATCGAAACTGCCCAGCAAGGTAAAAGATCACCTATGATAATTGATTGTCCTTGGTTATATCAAAATATTCGAAAAAAATGAGTACTATAGATTTTGATGTTGTTATAATTGGATTAGGACCTACAGGAGGAACATTAGCTAATCTCTTAGCTATGAATAATTTATCTGTTCTAGTTTTAGAAAAAGAAGCTGGTATATACAATCTACCACGAGCAGTTCATTTTGACGATGAAGTAATGAGAGTATTTAATACTATTGGCATAACTAAGAGTTTGAAAAAAAAAATAATTATTAATAAAGGCACAAAATTTGTAAATGAAAAAGGTGAACTGCTTCTTGATTGGCCAAGACCAAAAGTAATTACAGAAAATGGCTGGTATCCAAGTTATCGTTTTCATCAACCTGATTTAGAAAGAAGTCTTCGTTATAAATTAAAAAGATTTGAAGAGGTTATTATTTCCCAAAATTCTGAAGTATACAAAACTATCAATCATAAAAATTTTTCAATCATTCAATACAAAAATTTAAAAACGAAACAGATTTTTTCTGTAAAGTCTAAATATATTATTGGTTGTGATGGTGCTAATTCCTTTTTAAGGAAGCAAATAAAAAGTGAAATGGAACATTTAGGCTTTGAACAATGTTGGGCTGTCATTGATTTAATTTTAAAAACTAAAAAAACAAATTTGCCAGATAGAACAATACAATATTGTAACTCAAGTAGGCCAGCTACATACTGTAGAAATGTAGGAAAAAGAAGAAGATGGGAAATCGCTTTAAAAGAAGAAGAAAGTACAGAAAAATTTTTTGATAACAAGACACTTTGGAAATTTTTAAGTCAATGGGTATCCCAAGATGAAGCAAAGATTGAAAGAAAAACTGTTTATACATTTCAATCAGCAATTGCAAAAAAATGGAGAATGGGACGTCTGTTTTTAGTTGGAGATGCTGCTCATTTAACACCACCATTTATGGGACAAGGAATGTGTGCTGGAATTAGAGATGCATCTAATTTAGCTTGGAAAATTAGCATATGTTGTAAAAAAGGTCATAATGAAAAATTACTCGATACATATCAAAGTGAGAGATCTTCAAATGTAAGGGATTATATAAATACAGCAATGAAAATGGGTGAACTACTTAATTCAATTGGAGGATCAAAAGTATCAGACACTGTTTATATGGAGAAAGATGGTACAATAAAAATGAATAGTATAAAGCCTGAACTTGGAAAAGGATTAGGTAATCTAGATGATAAAAATAGAGGAAAAATTTTCCCATCTCTTAAAATTAAATTTAACAAAGAATTTGATGATTTATTTTCATGTTATCCAATCTTAATTACAAATAAGAAGGTAAGCGAAAAGAAATTAAAAATTAAATCCTATAGTACATTTGATATACCAGAAATAGAATCAATATTAAAAAAATTCAATACAAATAGTTTAATAATTAGACCTGATCGGTTTATTCTTGCTAGTACAGATAAAAGCGACTTAAAAGAGTTTTCTCGTTTTTATCTTAATGAAATTTTTGCTTCATAGGGATAAAAATGTCTGGGTTTCAAAGGTATAAAAAAATCTTGGATCTTTTCTCCGAAGAGAGAAGTTCTTGGACTGTCTTAGAAATTTCAAAATCACTTAAAACGCCATCTAGTACAATATATAGAATAATCCGAGAAATGGTTACAGCAGAATTTCTTGAAAGTGCGTCAGGATCTTATTTTAGATTGGGGCCGGCATTCATTAAATTTAATAGAATAATTAATTTTTCAGACCCTTTGGTTAGAGCAGGACAACCATTTCTAAAAAAACTAGCTAATGAAAATCCTATAACAAGCGTAAACGTTTTAGCAAGGCTCTATGGAAATAATGTTATGTGTGTTGCTGACTACAAAAGTCCATATTTTAAAAAAAATACAAGTTATCAAAGAGGTAAATTAATGCCTTTAATTTACGGTGCAACTTCCAGGGCAATAATTATGCAAATTACTGGCAAAAGGTTAGAAAAATTAATTAATTTAGAGAATTTTAAATCAGATAAAGATAAAAATAATTTTATAAAAGATTTAAAAAGTGACAGAAAAAAAGGATATTGTTTTACAGAAGGTCAAGTAGATAAAGGTCTTATTGGTTTTGCAGTTTCAATCAGTAACAAAAAATTAGGTATCGAAGCATCTTTAAGTTCAATATTCAATTTAGATGATTTTCTTTTAGAGCATGAGCCTGTAATTTATGCTAATCTTAGTACTTATGGTTTATTAGTAGAAAAATACATTAATGAAATTTTTGAAGATATCCAAAAGTATCATCATGAAACAAATTCAACAAGGTAAATAGATGTCCCTAGATGCTGTTCAAGCTAATATTTCATTACACCATCTTGAAATTAAAAGTAGTGACCCAAAAAGGTTAGCTCATTTTTATTCAAAAGTAATGGATATGAAAATAGACAGACTAACTAATCAAAAGTTTTTGTGCGAGGGGCCTGGTCGAAAAATAATAATAACAACAGGCAAAAACAAGACGCTCGGCTATGCAGGAATGGTTTGTAAAAATGAAGAAAATTTAGAGAGGTATAAAGAATTTTTAAAAATAAATAAATGTAAGATCAATTCTTTTGTTTCAGAGTTTTATGAATCAGGATCCTTTACATTACATGATCCTGATTACAATATGATATGTTTTGGTGTTTTAAAAAAAGAAAATAATTTTCTAACAGAAGGTATTTATGCACCGTTGCAGCATCTAACTTTTACATCTAAAGACGTCGAGAGGTTTCAAAATTTTTATCAAAGAAAACTTGGTTTTCAAGTTACTGACAGAGTAGTAAAAAGTACTGGTGAACTCGCAACTTGTTTCACAACATCAAATCACGAGCATCATACAGTCGCGTGTTTTAAGTCTTCACAAAATGGAATGGATCATCACTCATATGAAGCTGGTGAATGGAATAATATAAAAATATGGTGTGATCATTTTGCTCAAAATAATATAAAGTTGATGTGGGGGCCTGGTAGACATGGTCCAGGAAATAATTTATTTGTATTTATTGAAGATGTTGACGGAAATTGGATAGAAATATCGGCTGAATTGGAAACGGTAATTGGTCGACCGCCAAAAAACTGGCCTCAAGAAGAAAAAACCCTAAATTTGTGGGGAAATGCGATTATGAGATCTTAAGAAGAGGAAAAAAAACATGAAACTATTAAGCTTTACAAGGTTAGGAAAACCTGGTTTCGGAGCAGTTGCAAATAATGGAGTAATCGATTTGACTGGAAAGCTTGATCCTGAGATCAATACTATAAAAGATTTAATCACCTTAAATATGGAAAATGAAGCTGAAGAATACATAGCAGGAAAAACTGAAGAACTATCTTTATCAGACATTACTTTTTTACCAGTAATTCCAAATCCAGAAAAAATTATGTGCATTGGTTTAAATTATTTAGAACACAAAAAAGAAACCGGAAGACCTGACGTAGATAATCCTACAATTTTTACTAGATTTGCTGACTCTCAAGTTGCTCATTTACAACCTTTGATCAAACCAGACAAATCTGATCGTTTTGACTATGAAGCTGAAATGGCAATCGTTATTGGTAAAGGTGGTAGGTTTATATCTGAAAAAGATGCATTAAATCATATTGCTGGTTACTCGTGTTATAATGATGGTAGTGTAAGAAATTACCAAAGGCATACTTCTCAATTTACTCCTGGAAAAAACTTTCCTGGAACAGGCGGCTTCGGGCCTTATTTAGTTACACCAAGTGAAGTTGGTGATTACAGAAAGTTGCCGATTGAATTAAGATTAAATGGAAATGTAATGCAAAAAGCCACATTAGATGATCTTATTTTTCCAATACCAAAATTAATAAGTTATATTTCAGAATTTACAGCATTATCATCTGGGGACGTCATTGTGACTGGCACTCCTGGTGGTGTTGGAGATAAAAGAAATCCACCTGTATACATGGTCCCAGGAGATATTGTTGAAGTTGATATTGGGTTGTTAGGAGCTTTAAAAAACCCAGTGATTGCAGCACCAAAGTTGTAAATTGAGTTTATGAGGATTTATAAATGATTAATAAATCTCTAATAACAAATTTATTATCAATATTAATTATAATTGTGGGTTATTTTTATCAAGATAAGTATTCATTCATTATTATTACAGGAGTATTTGCTTTATCGGGAAGTATAACTAATTGGTTAGCTATTCATATGTTGTTTGAGAAAATACCCCTGTTATACGGATCGGGCGTTATACAAGATAAATTCGAAGATATAAAGTTGGGAATTAAAAATCTTATTTTACAAGAATTATTTACTGAAACACAGATAAATAATTTTTTATTAGATAATAAAGTTAGTACTTCGGAAACAATTATTAATAAGATTGATTTTGACAAGGTTTTTATTGGTTTAGTTGAGGCTATAGAAGGTTCACAATTAGGTGGTATGCTTGCAATGGTAGGTGGTAGAAAGGCTCTTGATCCTCTCAAAGAGCCTTTTACTAAAAAATTAAAAATAATTATAGAAGACTTTGTAAATGAAAATACTTCTAGCGATAATAACTCTGAGACTACGTCTTCCTTGTTATTAAAGATTGAAAATATATTAGACACTAGATTAGCTGATTTATCCCCAGAAGATATTAAAATCATCATTCAAAAAATGATAAAGGAGCATCTAGGTTGGCTTGTTGTTTGGGGTGGTTTTTTTGGTGGTTTTTTAGGTTTAACACTAAGTCCTGTTGGATTTAATATTTTTTAAAATAGATAAAGAAGAGTATAAATTTACTCTTCTTAGTTGTTTCTATGAAATCAGCCAGCCACCATCAATATCAATTGTTGTTCCAGTGATGAACTCATTTTCAATCGCAAAAATTATTCCAGTTGCAACTTCATTAGGAGTTCCTGCTCTAGGAATTAAGTTCTTGTTTGTTGTGTTTTTATAATAATCTTCTCTTTCTTTACCTTGAAGAGGACTCATAGGGGTATCAATAATTCCAGGCGAAACTACATTAATTCTTTTTGGAGCTATCTCAGGAGCTATACCTCTTGCAAATGCTTCTACAGCACCGCCTACTGATGAAATGGCAATTTGCCCTGGTCTACATTTTCTAGCTGGAGAACCACTAACTAAGACGATGTTTCCATTATCCTTAAGAAATTTAGTACCATATCTAACTACATTAGTATATCCCCACAATTTATCAAATGACGCTCTGTAACCGTCTAAATCCATGGATAAAAACGGGCCAACAGCTCTGGCGCCACCTGTTGCAGAATTAACTAAAATATCATACTCGCCAATTTCTTCAAAAAACTGTTCTAATGCATCCCTGTCTAAAACATTCATTTTTTTGGTTGTAACATTTTTGGGGACGTTTTGTAATTTCTCAGGATTTCGGCTAAGTGCTACTACATGAGCACCTTTATCTGATAACATTTGAGTTGCTGAGAGCCCTATTCCAGATGTGCCTCCAAAAACAATAGCCTTCTTACCATCAATATCCATTTTATTATCCTTTAAATTTATTTACAATTTAGCAAATTTTTATAACATTCTAATTTGAGATTTGTTAACAAAGTCTAGGATATATTAAAGGTAGTAAAATGACAATTGAGTTATTTAGAAATGATTCATATTTGAAAGAGCATAATACAATTATATCTGAAATTGTATCTGAAGGTTTAGTTTTATATGAAACTATTTTTTATCCAGAGGGTGGTGGACAGCCTGGAGATGATGGTTCAATTACAGTAGATAATCAAACTATTAACATTAATGGAACTAAATATATTGACAATAAATTAGTTCATTTAGTTGAAAATATTGATGGTCTAAACAAAAATGAGGATGTCAAATTAAATTTAAATTGGGTAAAAAGATATAGTCACATGAAAGTGCATACTGCACTTCATCTATTATGTTCAATTATACCTTTTCCTGTTACGGGAGGATCTATAGGTGATGGAAGAGGTCGTCTAGACTTTGATCTTGAAAGTAAGCCTGACAAAGAAGAAGTATTAAATAAAATTAATCAATTAATTGATCAAGACTATTCAATTTATATTTCAAGCATCACAGATAAAGAGTTAGACGAAAACCCAGAATTAGTCAGAACTATGGCAGTAAAACCGCCAAGAGGATCTGGACAAATAAGAATGATAAAAATTGGAGACAATATTGATTTTCAGCCATGTGGCGGAACACATGTAAATAAAACATCTGAGATTGATTACGTTAAATCTGTAAAAATAGAAAACAAAGGTAAAATGAATAAAAGAATAATTTTGAACTTTTAGTATTTAAAATTATTTTTTACATACAATTTCAAATGGTAATGTACGTTTTTCTTTAATAGACCTCATTGAGTTAATAGATCTTTGTTTCATTGTAGATCCTCCTATCACGTGAATTCCAAGAATAGTGGTATCTTTTTTAGATTTAGTATTGATCATTTTTTCATAGCCTGAGATATATTTCTTAGATGTTTCAACAATTTGAATATCATAAAATCCAACTTCCTCTAATAACGATATTGTACTTTCTGGAGATAACAAAAAACTCATTTTAGATGTGTCTGCCCATGGTAATGGGAAAATTGGGTTTCCTTCAGGCCCTAATCCATGTTCTGAAAAAGCAAAAAAAGTCCCTTTTTTTAAAACTCTGTATGCTTCCAAAAAAAATTCTTTTCTGTTTTTGATATTCATAGTTACATGTTGTGAATATCCACCGTCAAAAGCTTCATTCTCAAAATCTAAACTTTCACCATTTCCTATTTGCAGTGATACTTGCTTGGACATTGAGGTAAGATTGTTAAACTTATTACCAATTTCTATAAAGCTCGGTGTTATGTCTATTCCTGTTATTAAACATTTAAATTTTTTTGCAAAATATCTTGCAGGTCCTCCAAGTCCACATCCAATATCTATGATTCTTTGATTTTCAGATATTGGCATCCTTTTCCCGAGATCTATGGTTGCTGCAATCCCTCGAGCGTGATACTGATCAATAGGAAATAAATCTTCAACTTCTAATTTTTTATTATTTAAACCTGCATCTGACATTGCTTGATGCACTCTTGAGTGAACATCTCCCCTAGTCCAAAAATTTTCAATATCAGATCTATTTACCATTTTTAATTATTCAATATAAAGTCAGCACAACGTTCCCCAATCATCATGCATGCAGCATTAGTATTTCCTGACACTAAAGTTGGCATAATCGAAGCATCTGCAATACGAAGACCTATTATTCCATGAACTTTTAAATTTTTATCAACAACGGAATCTTGGTCAAATCCCATTTTGCATGTGCCAACTGGGTGATAGACAGTTTCTGCTTTATCTCTAATAAACTGTAGTATTTTCTCATCTGAATTAAAATTTTCTCCAGGTTGTATCTCTTCACCACAGAATTCTTTCATTATTTCTGATCCCATAATTTTTCTTATTAATCTAACACCATCAACTAGCGTATCTCTATCTAACTGAGTTGAGAGAAAATTATACTTGATTTTTGGAGGATCTTCTGGATCGTTTGATCTTATGTGAATGCTACCCTTACTTTCAGGTAAATTTTGATTTACAGTACAAGTAATTCCTGGTTCTTCACCTAACTTTCTTTTACCATTCTCCAAAACAACTTTATAAGGGATGAAATGAACCTGTATATCTGGAGCTGCCAATTCTTTTCTGGTTTTGAAAAAACCTACAACAGGCGCGGATGGCAAAGTTAAGAAACCATCTCTTTTAAATATATAGTTAGCGACTTGTTTAACTAAATTAATACCTCTAGCCTTATCATTGTATGCTATTCCTGGTTTTGTAATTTTATAAACCATTCTAGGTGCAATATGATCCCTTAAATTTTCTCCAACACCATTAAGTTCATGTATAAGTGGTATATTTCTCTTTTCCAAAACATCTCTTTTACCAATGCCTGATAGTTCCAAAATTTGAGGAGAGTTTATTGCTCCACCAGATAAAATTATTTCTTTTGAAACAGAATACTTTATTATCTTATTTTTATTCTTTACTTCAAGGCCAATACATTTCTTTCCATCAAAAAGTAATTTTTTAACTAGACTATTTGTAATTATAGTAAGATTTTTTCTAGATTTTATTGGCCTCAAATAAGCAACTTCTGCACTCATTCTTTCACCATTAAAAATTGTGGTTTGAGTGTAACCTATACCTTCTTGATCATCTCCATTATAGTCTTTGTTGAAAGGTATTTTTATTTCTTCTGCAGCTTTAAATAATCCCTCATAAATTGGATTTCTATCCGATACTTCAGAAACTTTTAAAGGGCCATTTGTTCCTCTTAATTCTGATACGCTTCCTTGATAGTTTTCCATTTTTTTAAAAAAAGGTAAGACATCGTCATATGACCAACCTGTATTTCCCATTTGTGCCCATGTATCGTAATCAAGCTTATTTCCTCTTACATAAACCAATCCATTAATCGAACTTGAGCCTCCAAGTAGTTTGCCCCTTGGTATTGGTATTTTTCGATTTGAAGTATTTTCTTCTGGTTCTGATCTATACCTCCAATTTGCTAATGGATTATCAATTAAAAGAGCAAAACTTGCTGGAAGTCTTGATAACGGATGCGATGATCTACCAGCTTCGATTAATAGAACATTATTATTTATGTTTTCAGATAATCTATTAGCTACGGCACAACCTGCTGAACCTGCCCCAACAATTATATAATCAAATATTTTATCCATATTTTTAACTTTCGTTGAACATTAATAATAAATATTTATCTTTTCATATCAATATAAATTCTATCAATTACTTTGTTAAACATTGTGATATAATTGATAAATCGTCTAAACAATGCTACTTAATCGTCGTTAAATGGAGATTTATTTTGTTAGAGTGGATAGTAGATGTTACTCAGATTATAATAGCTGATATTGTGCTATCCGGAGACAATGCTCTAATAATTGGAATGGCGGCCGCGGCAGTTCCTGAAAAAATTCGTAAAAAAGTAATATTCATTGGCTTGATGGCTGCTGCTGTTCTAAGAATTTTATTTGCTCTTGTTGCTTCCTATTTAATAAGTATACCTGGATTACTTTTGTTAGGTGGATTATTACTTTTTTGGGTTTGTTGGAAATTTTACAATGATATTAAAGAATTCTCTTCATTAGAAGAAGAAAAAGAAAAACTCCAAAAAGATGTGTCTGGAAAAGGATTAAAAGGAGCACTTACAACAATAATTATTGCTGATATATCAATGTCTCTTGATAACGTTATAGCCATTACGGCAATAGCAAGGGATAATAAAACCCTTTTAATTTTAGGAATAGCCTTTGCAATTTTAATAATGGCTTTATTTGCAACTGCTATTGTTAAACTATTAACCAAGTTTAAATGGTTATCATATTTAGGTCTTGCTTTTTTAGTTTACCTATCATCTAAAATGGCTCTAGATGGTTGGTTGCAAATCTACCCTTACATTAATAACTATCTATGATCCAAGCCATTTTGGAAACCAAAGAGCAATGTCTGGATAAAACATAACTAATAACATTCCCGTTATTTGTAGGGCTATGAAAGGAAGAACAGATACAAAAATTTCTTGTAAGGTGATATCTGCTGGTGCAACCGATTTTAGCCAAAAACATGCAGGTCCAAATGGTGGTGAAAGAAAATAAATCTGAATATTCATAACAAATAACACACCAAACCACACAGCTGCCCACTCAGGCTCTAATCCTAATTCTGGTGCCATTCCTACTACAACAGGAGCAAACACAGGAACTGTTATAAATGCTATTGCAATCCACTCCATAAACGTTCCAAGGATAACTAAAATCCCCATCATAACGAATACTATTCCGATAGCAGGTAATCCTAATCCTGAAAACAAGGATCTCATAAAATCTGCACCACCTATAAGATTATAAATTCCAACAAATGCTACTGCTCCTAAAATTAGCCAAATAATTGTTCCAACAGTGGACATCGTTCCAGCAAGAGCTACTTGTAATAAATTCCAACTGTATGAGTTTCTGAACCAAGCAACAAAAATAGCACCTAAAACTCCAACTGCTGCAGCTTCGGTTACCGATGCAATTCCACCATAAATTGAACCCATAACGCAGAATATCAAAAAGATACTTAAGAAAACTGCATAGAGTTTATCTTTAGACATTTTCATTTCTTTTTTTCTTGCTTTTGCTACCTCTTCTGCAGTAGGTGCCATTGCTGGATTAATATTACATCTTGCTAGTACATATATAGCATATAACCCAGCAAGCATTAAACCAGGAACAGCTCCAGCCATAAAAAGATCCCCAATAGCTACTTGAGCAGATAAGCCATAAATAATCATGATGATACTAGGCGGAATAAGGGTTGCTAATGCACCAGAAGCACAAATTAAACCAATAGACATTTTTCTGTCATAACCCAATCTCAAGAGTTGTGGTAAAGCTACTAAACCGAGCATAACAATTTCTCCACCCATAACACCTGACATTGCTGCTAACACAACTGCAACGGCAATTGTTTGAATTGCAACACCGCCTCTAAGCTTTCCTGCAAAAATTGACATAGCATCAAATAAATCTTCAGCTACGCCAGCTCTTTCTAGAATAGACGCCATTAATACAAATAGCGGTACTGCAATTAATGGATATTTTTCTAATAGCCCAAAAGCATTGGTTGATACTAAATAAAGTCCTCCATAACCAAAATAACAAAGAGCACTAAGAACTGACACAAATAATGTAACAACCCCAAGAGGCATACCTGTCATCATCAATACCAGCATTAACACGACAATTAATATGCTTGCCGTACCTATATTCATATCCTGCATGTTAATGTAATCTTGTGGATTAATATAACTTCCGACTGCGGCATAGAGGGTGTTTATATATCCAGCGAAACTCTCTTCTCCTATAAAGTGGACTATTATAACACAAGTGATTCTCAAAATTATCAAACCACAAATTCCTAAAATTATTTTTTTTGCAATGTTAGAACTAAAATGCCTGTATAGATTTATCATTAATTGAATTATGTAAGTCGTTGCACCAATGGTAAGCATAGATTTTAAAATCATTGGCTGTGGAGAATTCCAGGCACTTCCAGCCTTTTCAAGCATCATAACTGAATCAAGAGCACGAATGACTGAATCATCAATTAGTAACCATAGAGCAATTATGCCAACTACATACGCAATAAGATCAAGCCACCATTTACCTCTATCCGATGCCATTATATAAAAGACTGTTATTCCAATATGACGTTTGTGCAAAGTTACGTAAGCAGCTGACAACATCCATGCTGTTGCAGCTAAAACCATTACAACTTCAAATACCCACTGAGTAGGGGCATCAAACACGTATCTTGATATAACTTCGTATCCTGTCACAGCAGCACATATTAAATAAAGTTGTGCTACAGCTAGCCCAGAAAACTTACTAAAATGGTCAAAAAAGGCAAAACGATCTTTCCCAGTCTCAAAATTTTCCATGTTATCCAAGTCTAAACTTTGCTTTTGGACTGTTTCTGCCATTAAATTTCCCCCATACGAATTTTTAACTTGCAATTGTCTTAGAATTAAGAACTATAATAATATCTATTAGAGACATTAATTTTAGTATGTCAAGAACCAAGGAGGAAATTTTGGCTAAACCTGTTAGAAGCGATCATGTAGATACTTACGGTCCCTGGGCGTGGATTGCTGGATTTGCTTTCGCGGTTTTAATTACATGGATGATGTTTTATATAGCTGATGGTTTCAGCTAATTTTCACAAAAGGAGGAATATAGTGAAAAAATATTTAATAAGTGCTTTAATCGTAGCTGGCCTTACCTTTACAGGCGCTGCTAGTGCGAAGAAGCTTAAGTTTCAAATGAGTTCTAAAGCTGGTGACTGGGCTCATACTTACATGGGTGAAAAGGCAAAAATATTATCAGATCTGACTGATGGCAAATTACAAATTGAAGGATTACCAACAAAGTCCGTTGTACCTCACAGAGAAACAATTGACGCAGTTGCAAACGGTATCCTAGACGGTGATTTTAATGCTATTGCATACTTTGCAGGAAGAGATCCAGCTTTTGCAATTATGGGGGACCTGATTGCAGGTTACGATACACCGAAACAATATCAAGAATATTGTATGCACGGTGGTGGAAAAGAAATGCTTCAAAAAATATATGATAGTGTTTTACCAGGTAAAATTCTTGTTCTAGGTTGTGGTCCTTACGGAAAAGAAGCTCTTGTTTCAAAGGTTCCAATCAATGGCGTAGCTGATCTTAAAGGTGTTAAAATTAGATCACCTGAAGGTTTAGCCGCTGATGTTTTTAGAAGAGCTGGTGCTTCACCTTCTTCAATTCCTTTCTCTGAGGTTTATACTTCTCTAGAAAAGGGTATTGTTGATGCCGCTGACGCTTCTGTTTATATTAACAATCATGCTAGTGGTTTCCATAAGATTGCAAAGTACCCACTTTACCCTGGTATTCACTCAATGGCGAACCTACAAACTATTATTAACAAGAAAGTTTTTAATAAGTTAAGTAAACAACATCAAACTGCCCTAACAGTTTGGACCTACATGACTTGGACAGCTAAACTGAGAGATGCTGGCCTTGACGGTAGAGCTCAAGTTGCAAAAGATAAGGCAGCCGGTGACTTAACAATCATTGACTGGCCAGTTAGTGAGAGAGCAAAGTTCAGACAAATCGCTGTTGAAGCGTGGAATTCTGCTGCATCAAAAAGCCCGCTTGCAAAAGAGGCTTTAGAGTCAAATCTTTCTTACATGAAGAAAATAGGTTTACTTTAAATATATAAATAATTTAGCTTGCTGACTTTTTTAGTTAGCAAGCTTTTCTTTTTCTAAAATATACTTACATATTTCCAATAATTTTAAATCCTCACTCCAATTTGCAATAAATTGAATGCCAATTGGCAAATCATCTTTACCTTTTAAAAAAGGAAGGCTGATTGCTGGAACACCCATCATAGTCCAATATCCGTTAAAGATTGCATTACCAGTATTCATTAGATCGCGAGGTGCTTGTCCTGGTGCTGCAGGAGTAATAATAGCATCATATTTTTTAAAAAATTGTTTTAAAATTTGTTCCATTTTTTTTGCTTGTTCTATTGCTGATACGTAGTCACTCGCTGATACTGGTATTCCTGCTTCGATTCTTTTAACAGTAAAGGGGTGAAGATTAGATTTATCAGTTTGGTAATAATTCATTAGAGAATTAGCAATAGATCCGTTCATTATAATTTCGTGTGCTTTAGCTGCATTATCAAAATCTTTTCCAAGCTCTAACTCTTCAATGTCAAGTTGTGCATTTTTTACAAACTCTTCAATTCCATGTTTCATATCCGCATCACCAAAATTCCAAACAGGCCCTCTAACAAATCCAAATTTAATTGGCTTATTTAAACTCATAGTTCTTTCATATTGGTAATTTTGAATCATATCTAAATCATTACTGTCATATGATAAAATTACTGAGGCAACTAAGTCTATGTCTTCAACACAGTTTGCATAAATACCAGGGTGGTCTAATCTTTGAGAAATTGGTGACATTCCAGATCTAGATATCGTTCCAAATGTTGGTTTAAATCCTAATATACCTGTAAATGATGCAGGTCTTAAAACAGAACCGCCTGTTTGTGATCCAATTGCTAACGGTACCATATGGTCTGACACGGCAGCAGCAGAACCCGACGAAGAGCCACCTGGGGTGCATTCTAAATCTTGTGGGTTTTTTGTTTTTCCAGGACCTGACAAGGCAAACTCAGTTGTAACACATTTACCCATAATAACAGCACCCTCATCTCTCAGTAATCTAACTAAATGAGCGTCTTTAGATGGTTTTCTGTTTTTGCATAAGTGAGATCCATTTTCTGTAGGCATATCTTTTGTATCAATAATGTCTTTAATACCAATTGGGAGGCCGTTTAATTTACCTGCGCTTTTATCTTTCCGTCTTTTATCAGCTTCTCTTGCTTGCTCTAATGCAAGTTTAGGATCTAAAAAAATCCAAGCGCCAACATCATCTTCTCTTAATTCTATTTGTTTTAAAAATGCTTCTACATATTCTTCAGATGAAAGACTATCTTCTTCCATCATTTTTAATGCTTCATTAGCGCTTAGTTTAATTAGGTCCATCTAAACTCTCTTTCTTATTGTAATTTTGTAACAATTGCTTCAGCCTCAATTTCAACTTTCATTCTAGGGTCTACAAGAGCAGATACTTCTAATAAAGTTGATGCAGGCTTATGTTCTCCAAAATATTCAATTCTTTTTGGATTAATGATAGATCTATCGTTAATGTTAGTTAAAAAAACTCTCACTTTCACTACATCATTTGAAGAACTACCAGCCGCAACAAGACAAGTATTTAGATCTCTCATGGCAATATCAAACTGATCTTTTGTGCTTTCTGGAATTGTGCCGTTAAAATTCATTCCGACTAATCCTGAAACCCAAACTACACCATTTGCTTCAACAACATGACAATAGTGACTTACAGGTTGAAGTATATCTGGTATTAATATTCTATTAATCATTTTAATCCTCATAAGTATTAATTAATTCGATATATTATTATCTTATAATAGTATCTCGAAAAATATACTTTAAAAAATAGTTTCAATTACTTTGCATGAATTTAGAAAATGAATATCATATCAGAGTGTTTTTGATATGAGGATAATATGCCTACAATAGTTTACCTTGATACTTTGCCTGCCCAAAATGGTTTAGATATTTTACATTCCCAATCTAAAGTTGAAATATTAAAAATCAATAGTTCAGATAATGAAGAAAAGTGCATGTCAATTTTGCAAAAAGCGGATGCCTATCAGGTAGGGGCAGCTAGAGATGAAGTTCCAAAATATTTACAAGTTGACAAACAATTTTTAACTAAAATACCAAACCTACTTGTTGTTTCATCTTCTGGTGCAGGCTACGACACTATTGATGTTGATGCATGTACTCAGTCAGGTGTACTAGTAGTTAATCAGACTGGTGGAAATTCTGAAGGTGTTGCAGAGCATGCAGTAGGCATGATTTTGAATTTATTCAAAAGAATTGGTGAATGTGACCACGCTCTGAGAAGAGGTTGGAACGAGCCAAGAGTGAGTTTAATGGGTAAGGATCTTTTAAATAAAAAATGTTGGAATTATAGGTCTTGGAAATACAGGTGGCAGAGTTGCAGAAATATGTAAAGTTGCATTTAGTTGTAATATTTTAGCTTATGATCCTTACTTATCTGAAGAAACTTTTAAAAAGAAACATGCAAGCAAAACCGAATTAGATATTTTATTATCAGAAAGTGACGTTGTCTCTGTTCATATACCCTTAAATAAAGAAACAAATAATATGATCAATAAAGATTGGTTCAAGAAAATGAAAAAAGGAAGTTATTTTGTTACTACTTCTCGAGGATCAATCCATAACGAAGACGATTTATATAATACACTTATAGAAGGACATTTAGCAGGGGCAGGTTTAGATGTATGGGAGTCTGAGCCACCTCCGTCAACGCATAAACTTTTAAAACTTGAAAATGTAATAGCTAGCCCTCATACAGCAGGTATTACAAGAGATAGTAGAAATAAAATGTCTGAATTTGTTGCAACACAGCTTTTAGATATTTTTGATGGGAAGGAACCACCAAGGCCAGTGAATTCAGAAGTATTAGGAATTTTTCGAGAAAAATTTAAAAAAATCTAATAAAAAAGGAAATATCAATGAAAAATATTTTAATTACAGGAGCAAGCCAAGGCATTGGAAAGGCTACTGCAATTGAAGCCGCTAAAGCACAAATGTTTGTAGGAATTAACTATAATCAAAATTTAAAGGCGGCAGAACAATGTCTTAAACTAGTAAGAGATTCAGGTGGTGATGGAATTATATTACAATGTGACGTAGGTAATAATAAATCTGTTAAAGGTATGTTTAATGATTTCTTAGATAAAGCCGGAACAATTGATGGTGTTTTTAACAATGCAGGAATAACAGGACCAATTTCACCAATACAAGATCTTAGTCCAGACGATTTGAAGATGGTCGTAGATACAAATATATCAGGAGCCTTTTATGTAGCTCAAGAGTCAGCAAGAGTTATGATTTCTCAAAAATCAGGAACAATAGTTAATATGTCTTCAATAGCCGCAGATATTGGTGGTGGAGGAGAGTTTGTTCACTATGCAATGTCTAAGGGTGCTATTCATTCTCTTACTTATGGAATGGCAAAAGAGCTTGGAAAATTTGGAATAAGAGTTAACGCTGTTGCACCAGGTTTGATTGATACTGAAATTCATGCTAAAGCAGGAGATGCGTCTAGGGTTGATAGATTAATGCCATCAGTTCCACTTGGAAGGATAGGTAGTGCAGAAGAAGTTGCTAAAACGGTCATGTGGTTATTAGGTGACAAATCAAGCTATATTTCTGGTTCAGTTGTACCTGTTTCTGGAGGGCGTTAAAGTTATAAATTTATACTTGTATTAGTTCTCAACTGTTCTTTCTTTTTTGCTTGTCTTATACCTATATATGTTGAAGCGCCAAGTATTAGCGCAGACCCAAGCCATAAACCTACATGTGGTATTTCGTTAAAAAATATAAAACCTAGTGATACTGACCAAATTAACCTTAAATAGTCTAGTGGAAGAAGTGCAGTAATGTCAGCTCTCTTGAGAGCTTCATTTAAAAACCAGTGAACTAAAGTTCCAGCTATAGCAATAAATAAAAACATTATTAGCTGTTCAAAAGTAGGCCAAACCCAAACTTGTATGGCAAGTATGGATGTTGCAGGTATGAGACCTGCTGCTTGCCAAAATGTTATGCTTACAGTTGTATCTGTTTGTGTAAGTTTCTTTGCCATTAACATAGAAGAAGACCACATTAATGAAGCACATAAAATTAGTAATGGCCCAAAACCTAATTCAACATCTGGTCTTAAAACAATTAATGCTCCTATAAATCCCACACACATTGCAAGCCATCTTCTTATTCCAACAATCTCTTTGAGAAAAATAATTGCTAATATTGTTGCAAAAATAGGAACAGTAAACATAAGCGCAGTTGCTTTTGCCAATTCTGTTATACTAAGACCATAGAACATACATAACATAGCTATACTGCCAACAACTGCTCTATATGATTGTAATTTAACATTATTAGATTTAAGCGATGCCATACCTTTTTTTATTACTACAGGAAGAAAAATGAGTAGAACAAATATTGTTCTAAAAAAAGCAACTTCAAATGGATGATTATCCTCAGTTGCAAACCTTATTAAACAATGCATAGTTGTTGCAAAAATGCCTGATAAAACCATAAAGAGTACAGCCAGCAATGCAGGAGATAATGTTTTTATTTCTTTTGATTTATCTTTATTCATTTGGCTGAAAAGATATGTGATTAAAATTCAAAGATTTCTTATTTATTTTTTAAGTAGATTAAATTTCAGTTTTAATAATACTTATTGGATATATTTAACATATTAATTGATTGGAGGCAAAATGTTAAAAGTTAAAGCACTTTTGTTTGATGTATTTGGGACTGTTGTTGATTGGAGGACTGGTATAGCTAGAGAAGTAGAGAGTGTTGCAAAGAAAAACGATATTTCATTAGATCCTTTTGATTTTGCCGACGCATGGAGAGCAGAATATCAACCAGCTATGGAGGAGATAAGAAAGGGAAGAAGATCATTTACTATACTTGATATTTTACACATGGAAAATTTGGAAAAAATTGCTTCAAAATTTAATTTGCATAATCTATCAGATGAAGATTTTAAAATGCTTGTAAAAGCTTGGCATAGACTTCCTGGTTGGCCAGATAGCAGCGAAGGTCTTAATGCCCTTAAGAATAAATATATCCTTGCTACCCAATCTAATGGAAATATAGCCTTAATAGTTAATATGGCAAAATTTTCAAATCTCAATTGGGATGTCATTTTAGGAGCAGAAGTAATTGGTCATTATAAACCTGAGCCAGAAGCTTACTTGAAAGCCTGTAGTGCTCTTGATTTAAAAACAGAAGAATGTTTGATGGTTGCAGCTCATGATGATGATCTAAAAGCGGCTAGCCTTCAGGGTATGAAAACTGCTTATGTTCACAGACCTTTTGAGTACGGCAAGGATAAGTTGTTTGATATTGCTGAAGTAAATGATTATAAAGATGATAGAAAATGGGATATTGTTTCAAAAGATTTAAAAGACTTAGCAAAACAACTAGGTTGTTAATTAAAAATTTAAAATAACAGAAAGTTTCAAATAAATCATGTCTTCAAACAAACCAATAATTGGTATATCAACTAATGAAATTATTAATTTTGGTGGTAGGCAAGTCTCTCATTCAACAGGTCTAAGGTATGTAAATGCAGTATCTAAATTTAGTAACGCAATACCAATTTTAATTCCCTCATATATAAAAGGTAAAGATCTAGATCTACTCCTAAAAAAAATCGACGGTATAGTTTTAACTGGAGGAAGAGCAAATGTTGAGCCGCATCATTTTGGAGGTAATCCATTCCCGCCAGATGAGCCCATTGATGTTGGAAGAGACGAGATTGTTTTAGAAATGATACCTAAATGTGTTAGCTTAGGTATTCCAATTTTTGGAATTTGTAGAGGCATCCAAGAAATGAATGTAGCCTATGGCGGAACGTTGCATTATAGGGTACATTTGCTGGATGACAAAAATGATCATCGTATGCCCAGAGGAGATGATGTAACGGTTGAGCAAATTTTTAAATTAAAACATAGAATTGATTTTGTAAAAAACGGCTATTTTTCAAAATTACTCAAAAAGGACTCTTGTTTAGTTAATTCACTTCATGGTCAGGCTATCGATATTATTGCTAATAATTTAAGAATAGAAGCTTTTTCAGATGATGGTATTATTGAAGCAGTTAGTATTCCTGATCATTCTTCATTTGCAATAGGCGTTCAGTGGCATGCCGAATATGAACCTGAAAAAAACGAATTAAACAGATGTTTGTTTGCTGAGTTTGGATCAGCATGTTCAATTTATTCAAAAAGAAAGTAATACAACAATTTAAATTGGCGAGTTTGGACCTAAAGGTATAATTCTATATGGATTTATATGTTCGTGAGAATAATAATAATGTCTTTTGATATGATCAAAATTTGTTGTTGTATTTATAGCTGGATTGTTAAACATTCTTTTTACATAAGAACTAATATTCTTAAACTCATTTATTTTTTTCAAATTACATTTGAAATGAACATAATATACGCTGTCAAATCTTAATAATGTTGGAATTAATCTGATATCTGCTTCAGTTAGCACATTTCCAACTAAATATTCTTTATCCTCTAGGATTTCATCAATCATTTCTAATGATGAAAATAATTTTTTTACTGCATCTTCATACGCTTCTTGAGTTCTTGAAAAACCAGATTTGTAAACACCATTATTAATGTTCTCGTAAATTACTTTATTAATTTTATCAATTTCAATTCTTAAATTTGATGGATAGTAATCATCATAATTTTTTGTAATATCATTGAATGCACTATTCATTATCCGGATTATTTCAGCAGACTCATTATTTACAATTGTATTAGTTTTTTTATCCCATAAAATAGGAACTGTTGCTTTCGAAGATACGTTTTTATCTGAAATTTGATAGATTTCATGTACATACTTTTTACCATACAAGCTATCGCCTGTTGTTTTAGGAAAGTTTTTCGAAAAGGACCAACCATTTTCAAGCATATCTGGATGCACATAATCCACAGAGATATGGTTCTCAAGTTTTTTTAAAAACCTAAATATTAACGTTCTATGAGCCCATGGACATGCATAACTTACATATAAGTGATATCTATTTGTTTCAGGTTTATAAATTTGGCCATTAATACTTATTTTATTTCTGAAAACACTATCTACTCTTTTAAAACTTCCATCTTTTTGATTGTTTGAAACTGAACTTTTTGTCCAAACGCCACTGACCAATTGTCCCATAAATTAATCCCAAAAATTAAATTTAGTGATAAATTATCACGATTTTCAAAATATAAATAAATAATTTAAGTTATTCTATTAGTTAAATTATAAATAACGTAATAATTAATAGAAATTAACTCTAAAGGAATTTTCATGAGAAATATTGGTATAATTGGTGGTGGATTAATTGGTTCGAGTTGGGCGGCGATATTTTCTAAAAGTGGTTTTAATGTTTTTGTTTATGACCCATATCCTGAAGTTTTTAATGGTTATGAAGAAAGAGTTACTTTGTTTCTTGAAGAATTAAAAGCTATAGATGACAAAGTTGATGTTGATAAATGTTTAAATAAAATTTCTAAAAATGTAAGACTTGAAGAATTATGCGCTAAAGTCGAGTACATCCAAGAAAGTGCACCTGAAATTTTATCTGTTAAACAAGAATTATTTGCAAGGTTAGATAATTTGTCACCTCAAAATGTAGTGATAGGGTCATCTTCTTCCGCCATACCAATTTCAAAAATAACACTGAACCTTAGAGGACAACATAGATGCCTAATAGCACATCCTGCTAATCCACCACATCTTATACCATGTGTAGAAATCTGCCCAGGTGAAAATACATCAACAAAATCGATTGAAAAAGCTAAAGAAATTTTTAAACTCTCAGGTTCATCTATTGTAACCGTTAATAAAGAAATTGATGGCTTTATACTAAATAGATTACAAGGTGCACTTTTAAATGAGGCGATGCGATTATACTCAGAAGGATATGCTAGCTCAGAAGATATTGATGCAACTATAAAAGATGGATTAGGTCTGAGATGGGCATTTATGGGACCTTTTGAAACAATTGATTTAAATGCACCAGGTGGAATCAAAGATTATATGGCTAGATATGGATCTATATTTATTGAAATGGCTAAATCACAAACTAAAATACCAGATTGGTCAGAAAATGCAGGTAAAAAACTAGAGTTAGAACGACGAAAGTTTCTAAGTGAACACGATTTAGAAAAAAGAGCTAAAAAAAGAAATTTCTTGTTGAAACAACTTAGAAAATTAAAAATTGATAATGATGAAACATAGAAAATAGGAATTTTAAATTTTGTTACCATTAGAAAATATTAAAATTTTGGATCTGTCTCGTTTGGCAGCTGGTAATATGGTAAGTCATATGTTTGCTGATTTTGGAGCAGATGTTGTCAAAGTAGAAAAACCAGGAAAAGGAGACGACCTCAGAAATTGGAAAATAAATGGTGTCTCTCACTGGTGGGCTGTTTATTCAAGAAACAAACGAAGTATTTCGATAGATCTAAAAAAAGATGAAGGGTTAGATCTTTTAAAAGAATTAGTAAAATCAGCAGATGTTTTTATCGAAAACTTTGTGCCTGGCACTCTTGAGAAATGGGGAATCGGTCCAGAAAAATTAAATGAGTTAAACAAGAAATTAATTATTTTAAGAATTTCGGGTTGGGGACAAACTGGGATATTTAAAAATGCTCCAGGTTTTGGATCTTTGGTAGAAGGCATGAGTGGATTTGCAGCAATGACTGGTGAAGAAAAACAAGCTCCTCTTTTACCTCCCTTAGCTCTTGCTGATATGGTTGCTGGATTAACAGGATTTGGTGCCATTTTGATGGCTATTTTGGCTTCAAAAAAAAATAATATTGGTGGCCAAGTAATAGACTTGTCTCTTTTTGAGCCTTTTTTTTCAATTTTAGGTCCATGGGCCGCAAGTTATAAAATTTCAGGTAAGGTACCAACAAGAGTAGGAAATAGAAGTAATGTGGCTGCACCAAGAGGGATATATAAAACAAAAGATAATAAATATGTTTCTTTGTCAGCGTCAATGCAGTCAATGTGGGAAAAACTAGCCTTAACAATAGGTTCAAGTGATTTGATTAAGGATCCAAGGTTTTTGAGTAATAGTGACAGACTAAATAATCAAGATGATTTGGATAAACCTATTTCAAAATTTATTAAAAAATATAACAGAGAAGAAGTTTTATATATCTTTTCAAAAGAAGGAATAACTGTAGGACCTGTTTTAGATATTTCAGAAATAATAGAGCATCCATATATAAATGACAGGGAAGTTCTTATTGAGAATTATAATAAGGAATATGGAAATATTTTAATGCATCAAGCATTTCCAAGATTAAGCAAAACTCCTGGAAAAGTAAGACATTCTGCACCTCTTTTAGGAGGTGATACAGATAATGTACTTAAAGAGATTGGAATATCAGCCAAACAGATACAAATGCTTAGAAAAAATAAAATTATTAATTAATTACAAAAAACTTAAATGAAATCATTTATTGACATCAAATAATTTAAATAACAAAATATTAAGATAAGGGGGTAGTTTTTTATGGATGGCTTAAATAGAGAAATTAGTGATTTTGATATAATTATTAAAAATGGCACTTTAGTTGATGGAACAGGAGCCAAGTCAAAACTAGGTGATATAGCAATTAAAAATGGTATAATTGAAGCTATAGGAAATTTTTCGGGTAAAGCTAACCAAGTTATTGATGCAACTAACTTAGTTGTTACCCCAGGATTTGTTGACATTCACACTCATTATGATGGCCAGGCGATTTGGGATAGCCAACTAAAACCTTCATCAATTCATGGTGTAACTACTGTTGTTATGGGTAATTGTGGAGTAGGTTTTGCTCCTTGTAAACCAGAAGATAGAGTTAAGTTAGTTGAACTTATGGAGGGTGTCGAAGATATTCCTGCTCCTGTGATGCACGAGGGTTTAAACTGGCAATGGGAGACTTTTGAGGAATACATTAAGGCTCTAGAAAAAAATAAATTAGACATAGATATATGTGCGCTTTTACCTCATGCAGCATTGAGGGTTTATGTAATGGGAGAAAGGGCAATTAAGCACGAAGTTGCAACTAAAGAAGATATGCAAATAATGAGAAAACTTGCAAAGGAAGCTGTTGAGGCAGGAGCTTTTGGTTTTTCAACATCACGTACAATCAGTCATAAGAGTTTAAAAGGAGAATACACTCCAACTTTGAGAGCGCATGAAGATGAGTTAACTGCTATTGCAATGGGTTTGTCAGATGCAGGTGCAGGATTTATGGAAATAGTTTCAGATTGGAATGAACCCGATCCAGAAACAGAATTTGAAGTTTTAAAGAGAATTGTGAAAAGTTCTGGGAGACCAGTTGTCTTTAGTTGCACTCAAAGACATGACAGGCCTCACTTCTGGGAAGATCTTATGGCAATGGCAAGACAGGCTCAAAAAGAAGGTCTGCCTATTAGACCAGTTGTTACTCCAAGACCTATTGGTTTGTTATTAGGATTAAATGGAAGTCAAAATCCATTCTCTGGAACAGACACATATAAATCTATTTCAGATTTGCCATTAGATAGACGTGTAACTGAGATGAGAAAAGATGAAGTTAAGAAGAAAATTTTATCTGAAGATCCTATTAAAGGAAGTACCTTCCCACTAATTAATAGAATTGGATATACTCAAATGTACAGATTTGGTTCGCCGCCAAATTATAACCCTAAGCCAGAAGAGTCCATTGAAGCAATGGCGAAACAAAAAGGTATGACGGCAGCAGAATTAGCATATGAAATTCTTATAGAAAATGGTGGTAATAACTTTATTTATGCTCCATTGGTAAACTATGCTGATCATACATTTGGTGTATGTAAAAAAAATGCTTGATGATAAAAATGCTATAATGGGGCTAGGTGACGGCGGAGCTCATGTTGGTTTTATTTTAGACGCAGGGTATCCAACTTGGCTTATATCATATTGGTCAGTGAAGCAAAAAGCATATTCTATGGAAGAAACAGTAAGAAGATTAACTTCTGACACAGCAAACGCAGCTGGTTTGAATGACAGAGGCCTTTTAAAAGTTGGTTTAAAAGCTGATATCAACATAATTGACTGGGAAAATGTGAGTTCTTCTGATCCATTTATGACACAAGATTTGCCAGCAGGCGGAAAAAGATTAATGCAGCACACTAAGGGATATGTAGCCACAATTGTATCGGGAAAAGTTACCTACAAAAATGGTAAATTTACCAAAGAGAGACCTGGTACTGTTGTCAAGTCAGTTAAGGATGAAGAGAAGACATTAGAATTTATAAATTAATCTTGAAAGATTGGTTTTGAATAAAAAAAAAATTTCTAATGAACTAATTGAATTACCATTCAATAAAATTTTTTTTAAATTAGCTATACCAAATATATGTGCAACCTTTTTATCAGCGAGTACTGTTATATTTGATCTTTGGTACATAGGTAAAATAGGCATTTCTGAATTAGCTGGTGTAGCTTATATTTTTCCAATTTTCATGTTAACAAGCATGCTATCCAATGGCGCGTTTGGTGGAGCTATAAGTGGCGCTACTGCAAGAGCTTTTGGAAGCAAAAACTTACACTTGGCAGAATGTATCTTTAGGTCAGCAATATTAATTTCATTGTTGGGTGCACTACTTATGATGTTACTTTTTTTTTCCATTTCAGAAAGATTTTTCATCTTTATGAAAATAGATCAAGAGGTAAGCAGCGCAGCTTTAAGTTATGGTAACATATTATTGGGTGGAATTTTTTTGATTTGGTTATTTAATATTATTATTTCTATTACTAGAGGCTCAGGTAATACAATAATGCCAGCTTTTAGTTGGCTGATTGTTCTGTCTTTTCATGTTTTACTAGCAAGTTTCAATTTTAATTATCTTGATGGAAATTTTATTTTAAAAAATAATGTAGTTTTTTTAAACGAAAATTATTTATTTAATTCTTTAGAATGGTCTGCCATTTCATTATTGTCAGGATATTTTTTTGGATTAATATTTATATTAGGTTTTTATATTTTTGGAAATCATTCTTATACATTTAAATTTTCAAAAATTTTGCAATTAGACGGATTTTTAAAGTTAATTAAATCAGGTTCATTAGCAAGTTGTCAGTCTTTAATGACAATTTCATTAGCATTATTCTGTACAGCAGTGATTGGAATTTTTGGATCACATTGGACAGCTGGATTTGGTATTGCAATTAGGTTAGAATTGCTTTTGATCCCTATTATTTTTGGAGTAGGTGGTGCGCTTATAGCAATAGTAGGAGCTAATGTTGGTGCAAATAAATTAAAAAGAGCTGTACAAATGACTTGGAAGGGTACAGCTTTTTCTGTTTTCATTGTTGGGATTACAGGATTATTTTTTTCATTTTATCCTGAACTCTGGTCCAATTTTTTCACACATAATCCACAAGCTATAGATGCTGCTGAAGTTTATTTGAAGGTGGTTGCTCCTTTTTATGCATTTTTTGCTCTTGGTCTTGGTCTTTATTTTGTATGTCAAGCATTCAATACTTTGTTTTGGCCAGTTGTAGGAACCTTTTTAAGATTGATTTTTGTTGTAATTTTAACTTCATTCTTTTTGTATAATAATGTAGCTAGTCCGTATTTATTATTTATTACTATGTCGTCTGGTTTGATAATTTATGGCTTATTTATAAGTCTAAGCTTACACTATGGACCTTGGAAATCGCATTATAAACAGAATTGATTAAAAGATCTAAGGTATGATAACGCCTTTCCCATCGGATTGCTTGTCAAATATTTTATAGGCTTCTTCTGCTTGGTTCAGTGACCACGTGTGTGTAAATAAATTATCAACATTTAGTTTTTTATCTACTACAAAATCAGCACATTGTGCTTGTCCATGTTTTGAAAATGTCCAACTTCCTATAAGTGTAACTTGTCTCCTTAATAGATCATTACTAACATCTAAAGTGACGTCTCCACCTTCACCTACAAAGCATGCTTTGCCCCATGTTTTCACAATCTTTACTGACAATGAACGTGCCTCTGGTGAAGATGACGCTTCTAATGATGCATCGACTCCAGTACCTTTTGTTAAATCCTTTATTTCTTCTAATAAGTCATTGCTTTCTTTAGGATTTATTAGTATGTCTGCTCCAAATTCAACAGATCTCTCTAACCTTTGTTTATTTATGTCAATTGCAATAACTCTTGACCCCATCTTGTTAGCTAACATGACTGCTGACAATCCAACGGGTCCCATGCCAAAAATCGCTATAGTTTGACTTGCCTTTAAACCTAGTCTTTCTAAAGCTCCCCATGCGGTCCCAGTTCCACATGATATTGCTGCACCAGCTACAAATGATATTTCATCCCTCAAATGAACTAATGTGCTAGCAGGACACTTCATATATTTAGCATGCGCACCGTGTCCAGTAACACCAAAAACGGCTTTAACTCCGTCAATACAAAGTTGTTGCCATCCTGTGGAACAGTGTGAACAGGTGCCACACCCTTCATAATGATGTTGCATTACACGTGTGTCTAATTGAAAAGGTTTTTTTGGAACGTTAGATCCTATTTCTACAATAGTACCACATGGTTCATGTCCAGCAATAACTGGTTTATCATCACCTCCAAGACCTAGAGATGATGGACCATTATTTGCTCTGTAAAATTTGAGATCACTTCCACACATTCCTGAAGCTTTGATCTCAATAATCACATCATCCGGCCCTGGTGAAGGGTCGTCAAAATCCTGAATTTCTAATTTTTTATCTCCTAGAA
>CACAAB010000017.1 GCA_902530325.1 uncultured SAR116 cluster alpha proteobacterium
ATTTGTTAAAAAATTTTGTTTTAATAATAATTTCATTTTTGTTTTCAATTACAAGTTATGCAGAAACTAAAATACCATTTACATTAGATTGGAAATTTGAAGGTCCATCGGCGCCATTTTTCAATTCAATCGATAAAGGTTATTTTAAAGATGCAGGCTTATCCGTTGAGATTTCACCAGGCAAAGGTTCTTTAGCCGCAATTCCAAAGGTTGCAACTGGTGCCTTTCCATTTGGTTTTGCAGACATTAACTCATTAATAAAGTTTTTAGACCAAAATCCTGGAGCTCCAGTAATAGCTGTTATGATGATTTATGACAAACCTCCTTTTGCTGTAATAGGAAGAAAATCACAAGGAATTAATGGTCCTTCTGATTTAATTGGATCAGTTTTAGGTGCACCTCCACCAGATGGAGCTTGGGCTCAATTTCCTTCTTTTGCAAAAGCTAATGGTTTAGACATGAAGAAAATTAAAGTTGAACCAGTTGGATTTCCTACGCGCGAACCTATGTTGGCTGAGGGTAAAGTCGACTCTGTAACTGGATACTCTTTTTCTTCTTACCTTAACCTAGTTCGTTTAGGTGTTCCTGAAAATGATATAACAACTATATTAATGGCTGATCATGGGCTTAAGCTATACGGTAATGCAATTATTGTTAATACTGATTTTGCTTCTGCAAATGCTGATGTTGTTAAATCTTTTCTTGGTGCAGTAGGAAAAGGTTGGAAAGATGCTGTTTCAAATCCTAGTTCTGCTATTAACGCACTAGCCAAAAGGAATCCAGCTGCTGACAAAAAGTTAGAAGAAAGAAGGTTTAATTTAGCTCTGTCAGGTAATGTTATGACAGATTATGTCCTTAAGAATGGAATGGGTAATATTGATAAAGCACGCTTTGAAGCTGCTATTATACAATTAAGTGAGACTTATAAATATAAAACTAAACCTAATCCAAAGTTATATTTTACAGACGCTTATTTACCAAAAGGTGGGTTTAAGTTGAAGTAATTTAAAAACAAATATAAAATAGGGTGGTTTCTTCCATCCTATTTTAAGGTATATTTATGTCATTAAATAAAAAAAAAGACGCCATAATAATTAAAGATGTAACACATACCTACAAAACTGAAACTGGTTTACTGCCAGTTATAAAAAACTTAACTATGAACATACCAGAATATGGTTTTACAGCTGTTGTAGGACCCTCTGGATGTGGAAAATCTACCCTAACTAAATTAATTTCAGGTCTTTTACAGCCAGATAAAGGTGAAATATATCTTAGTGGTGAAAAAATTGCTACACCAAGACCAACTGTCGGAATGGCTTTTCAAAACCCTGTTTTGTTAGAATGGCGAAGTATTTTAAAAAATGTTATGTTACCCCTAGAAATTGTCCCAAATAAATTAAGTTTAGAAGATAAAAAGGAAAGAGCAAAACAACTTTTGTCTTTAGTAGGGTTAGAGGGATTTGAAGAAAAAAGACCCTCTGAACTATCTGGGGGAATGCGACAAAGAGCATCATTATGCAGAGCGTTAGTACATAAACCAGAAGTCTTAATTTTAGATGAACCATTTGGAGCATTGGATGCGTTTACCCGAGAAGACTTGTGGCAAGTAATGCATAAATTAAGAAAAGAGGAACCCTTTACCGGAATTCTAATTACGCATGATCTAAGAGAGTCTATTTTTTTAGCTGATGAAGTTGTTGTTTTATCTGGTAGGCCAGCCACAAATCAATATTCGTTAAAGATACCAAAATTAAAAAATCCTAAGCTTGATAGTCTGTTTTCTCCTAATTCAATAGATATGTTAAAAAGACTTAGAAAACAAATTGAACTTGCTCAAGTTCAACAGGGGGAAAATTAATGAGACAAATTTTAATACCCTTGTATGCAATTATCATTTTTCTTTTATTATGGGAGTTCATTGTATGGTTTAATGGTTGGCCAAATTATAAAATGGCTTCACCATCTGACCTATGGCCAGCATTTTGGAAATTTAAAAAACTTTTTTTTCAATACGGGTGGGACACTCTTTGGAGGACTGTGGCAGGTCTTTTTCTAGCCGTAATTTTAGGTGTATTTCTTGGAATGATTATGGGTCTCTCAAAGATTTTACGCGAAGCTCTATATCCTCTTTTGGTGGGCTTTAACGCTATACCTAAGGCTACAGTTGTGCCTATTATTGCTTTAATGTTTGTTGGTCAACACGACTTAAATACTATTCTAATTGCGTTTATGATTTCTTTTTTTCCAATTGCTGTATCAATTTCAATTGGTTTATCAACGCTAGAACCTGAATATAGAGATATTTTAAGATCTTTAGGTGCCTCCAAATCAATAATTTTTTGGAAAATTGCTTTACCAAAAACTTTACCAGAGTTTTTTGGTGCCTTAAAAGTAGCCGTTACATTAGCTTTTATTGGCACAAACTTAATGGAGATAGTTTCTCCACATGGTAGGGGACTAGGAGCACTTTTTGATAGTGGAAAAACAAATGCTGATTATCCTCTTATGTTTGCTGTCTTAATTGGGTTAGCTATTTTAGGTATAGCTCTATATTATGTTGTTGTTGTTTTAGAGAAAATTTTTGCAGGATGGGCAGAACGTTCCTCTGATTAGGAATTTAAAACTATTAGTTAAATGATAAAATAATTTAAATGTTAAAAAATGCTAAAAAAGAACTGTTAATTAAAAATATTAGAGGAGATTTCGGTAAAGGTATAATAATTGCTACAGCAAGCATATTGTATGCAATTTTCAGATTATTTAATATATTAGATAATGCTATGCTTTTTCTTGATGTTTTCATGACTGGAATTTTTATTTACTCAATTTATCTCCTATCATTTAAGTATAAAAAACAGTGATTTTAAATTAATTAATTCTATTAACCCCCAATCCATATATATCCGTCTTTATCCATTATTGGCAATAAATCTAATGGAATTTCTTTTATGGCTTTTGTCAGTTCTACAGCTTCCTCTGGCGCCCAGTCTGGACTAGTTGTTACCCATTTTTTTACTGCTCCAGTTCTTAAACAAAATTTACTATCATGGAATGGACATAAGAATTCATTATCTTTTGTAATTTGTCCCATTTCAAGCGGTAAGTTCATGTGTGGGCAAAGATTAGAAAAAGCTGAGAGGTTATCATCATTTCTAACAATTAATATTTCTTCATCATTATGATTAATTTTCTTTTTGTCCCCGTTATTTAAATCTTTAGATAACATAATTTTTTTCCAAAACATCCCGGATTCAAAAACTTTATCATCGTTAGATTCTAATGACTTTCCTGTTAATTTAGAAATTTCGTATAATGTTGATCTTTGAGATGAACCTTTTAATTTCACTCTAACAAAATCTTCAACTTCAGCTCTGTCCTCGATTTCTTTAAATGCTTCTTCTGAAATCAATAATCTTGTTTCAGCTTCTTTGTTAGCGGTTTCAACTCTACTAGCAATGTTAACAGATTGACCAATAATACTTAAACGTTGATTTCCAGCATTCCCTAGCATTCCCACTATTGCTTCTCCGTAATGAACACCTACCCTTACATCAAAATTTATATTATAATTATCCAAAAAAACTTTTTTCTTTTTATCTACATCTTCTAAAATTTCTAATGCGGCTTGTGTACAACGATAAACGGAATCTATTTTATCATCTATACCGAAAGCAGCAAGAAATGCATCACCAATAAAGTTGTTGATGTCACCACCATTTTTTTTAACTATCGTTCCCATGTCGTCAAAGTATCTATTAAGGATGTACATTACATCATAAGAGGGTAATTGTTCACTTAAAGGTGTGAAAGAAACTATATCAACAAACATGAGAGCAAGATTTTTTGTACTTCCAATAGAACCAACTGAATTTTTTGTCATTTGATTAGCCAAAATTAAATCTTTTTGATCAAGTAATAATCTTTTAAGCTTCACATTACCTTTAATTTTCGTTTGGCAAGCCAATCTTATATTAGATGGTAATTCTAGCTTTTCAGACAATTTTTGTTCAGATTTACTCTTTGGATACAGATTACCTTCACCTTCTTGAATTTCAACTCTGCATGTAGAACACATTCCTAGGCCACCGCACGCATGTAGGTGTTGTATGTCATTTCTTAATGATGCAGTTAAAATAGTTTCATCTTCTGAAATTGATATCTCTTTATTGTCAGGTATCAAGTCGATTTTAAATACTTTATTGTTCATATTTAAAATCATAATGATAATAAAAAATGAATCAACTAATGAAAAAAAACTTCCAAAATTTAAACTTTTTTGATTAACTATAAACCAATTAAATTAAATATTTTTTTGGAATTTATTTTGAAATATAAAAGCCTTGAAGAAATACAGCAAAATCCAGTATGGATCAAATTACAGTCTAAAGGTACTGATAAGAAACAACTTAATAAACAATTTTTGTCTCTTACTGAGGATGAAAAGGTGATTGCAATTGACTTATTTGAATCTTTAAAACTTGTTATGGAAGATTTATTAAAAAAAAATAACACACAGCATTGATAATTTGAATTTTAAATATGTTTTTTTATATTTTGATAATATTTTCAAAAAGTTTTTAAAAATTATTGTAAATTTTAAAATGTTAAAAAAAATAATTCTAATAATTTTGTTAAGTTTGTGTAACTTTCAAATATACGCATTCGAACCTTATTCAGGTATTTCATGCCATAGTGATAAGGTAAAGGGTAAAGAAGAATATTTTTTTAAACATGATGAAAATCATATTTATGCAACTGCTTACAAAAGGATTAATGGACAATTCATAAAGGTAGGAAATGTTGTTGGACAAAAAATTTCATCTTTTTTATTATTTGAAGATATGACCATCGATGAAAATTTAAATTTTGCGTGGCATTTAGATATGGTAACAAAAAATTTAAAACCTTTTATATTAACTGTAGATGATAAAAATGAATTTGAAATGCCAGGAAAATATGATTGCATAAGTAAAAATTTTTGGTTTTAGTTAGCGAGTTCTCTAAAGATGGCTAAATCTGAAATAATGATTGATAATGAAAAAACAAGGGTAACGCGTTGGTCATTTGAGCCAGGTGAAGATACTGGAAAACATGTCCATGAGTATGATTATGTTGTAGTACCATTGTTGGATGGTAAACTTAAAATTATAAATCATGATGGCAAAGTATCTTATTCAAATCTTTGCAAGGGAGTAAGTTATTTTAGAAATAAAGGTGTTAACCATAACGTCATAAATCATAATGACTTCCCATATTCATTTGTTGAAATTGAATTCAAATAAAAAAAAATTTTAGGAAGGTATGAAAATGAGTGATTCTAAACTTATAAGTTATATTACTTCAGACTTTCAAACAAAGAGTGATATGAAAGTTGGTGAGATTGAATGGGAAAAAATTATGAATAAAAATTTTGAAAAATTCAAAAAAGCAGGCGCACTTAGGCAAACGGTGTCTCAAATATGGAATAAAGAAGGTACACTAAGGTTAGGCCATTTGTGGGAATATAAAGATGAAAAGGCTTTTGTAGAATGTCAAAAAATTTTTAAAGAAGCAGAATTAGAATTCAAAAATAAAACAGGTATTGTATGGAAGGTCTTTTCTAATAGGGGTATCGTTTTATATGATGTAAATTATTAATGATTTATAATTTAGCAAAAAATACATTTTATGAATTATATACATTAAATAAAATTTTTATATTTTTAATAGTTATCTTTATCAATTTTTCACATAATTCTCATTCTTCTGAATTGGACAACCTTTTCTTTAAATTAAAACAATCAACTAATCCCACTTTAGCTATGGACTATGAGGCTAAAATATGGAATTTATGGCTTAATAATGGATCAACTAAAAGTAGTAATAGTCAAATGCAGAAGGGTCTAGAATTATTACAAAATGGTAAATTAGACAAAGCGCTTTTACTTTTTAAAAAATTATCGAAAAAAGAACCTGTGTGGGCAGAACCAATTAATAAGATTGCAACAATTAAGTTTTTGCAAGGCGATTACATAGGTTCAATAAATGACATCAAATTAACTTTAAAATTAGAGCCAAGACATTTTGGGGCTTTATCAGGGCTAGTTCAAATTAATATTATATTAAAGGAATATAAACAGGCTTTAAAAAATCTAGATTATGTTCTTAAAATACACCCATTTATAGGTATAAAAAAATTAAGACCATATATTCAAAATTTATTAAAAAAATCATCAATTTAGTGATATAAACACAACGTGTTTTTCAAATATTTAAAATTTTTAATGTCTCATATTTAAGGTCTAAATTTTTTTTAAAATCTGTTTTAGTTTTTTTAGATTTAATAGTTTCATATTCATAACAACTAAAACAAAGTTCAATTTTTATACCTTTTTTTGATTTAAAAACCTTTGTTGGAATTGTTTCAAAGGTAAAATCTGGATGCGGGTTTTTTGTTCTCTTACACCACATGCATATTGCATCATTTTTATTATAGATAAAGGACACTAAAATCTCATTTATTTTTTATTTAATAATTTTGTTATTTCTTTCAATTGTAATTCCATAGATATAATTTTTTTTTGCAAATCTAGTTCAGATTTTTTTTCTTCATGATTACCATCTTTTGAAATTTGTTGCATCGCATCAACAATTATACCTATAAACAAGTTTAATATTGCGAATGTTGTAACTAAAATAAAGGGCACAAAAAACAACCAGGCCAAAGGAAATTCTTGCATTACTGGCCTTACTATACCCATTGACCAACTTTCTAAAGTCATTATTTGGAAAAGTGTGTACATTGAATTTCCTATTGTGCCGAACCATTCATAAAATTTTTCTCCAAAAAAAGTAGTAGTAAGGACTGAAGAAATATAAAATATCAATATAATAATTGTACCAACAGATAAAATGCCAGGAATAGAAATAAATATAGCTTGTATGATCCTCTTCATTGACGGGACAATTGATAACAATCTTAGAGTTCTAAAAATACGAAAGGCTCTTAAGACTGAGAAAGGACCTGATGCAGGAATAAGAGAAACTGCTACAATTAAAAAATCAAAAATATTCCAACCATCTTTAAAAAATCTTAGTTTGTAAACTGCAATCTTAGAAATTAATTCAATTGTAAAAATTGTTAATGCAACTCTATCAATTAAAGATAGAATAACACCAAATTCTGCTTTGATTTTAGAACTGGTCTCTAGTCCGAGAGTAATAGCGTTAATTATAATTACTATTGTTATAAAAGTAACAAAATACTTATTTTCTAAAATTTTTTTAATTAAATCCATTAGAATAGTCTAAAAAATGTTTTAGATTGTTTTAATAAAATTTTAGAATTTTACAAGTGTAAAAAATTTAGTGATATCATTAACAGTTTTAAGCTTTACGATCAATAAATTCTTTGATTAAATAATTAATATCTCAATTTAGTTATAGGTGAATTTAATGTATGTAAGGACCATAAAATAACATTTTAAGATAAAATGTCTAAAAATATGTTTGTTAATTACACTGATACTAAGGCAGATGCAGAGGGTTTTCAAAATGGTACATTAATGAAATTAATTTTTAGTAATTCAGATGTAATTGCTACTTTGGTTCTGATTTTTCCAGATCATAAAACATTTATGAGAGACCATAATAATACAGCTGGTCCCATAATAGATTCTTTTAAAGAACAAGGTTTAAAGATTGAGTTAAATGATGGAGAAGTTTCAGGTACAACAGCTGTATCATCGAAATTTTTAGAAATCTTAACTAAAGAAGGCACCTTTTATAAAACTGATTAGTCAAATATTAATAAGATTATTGTGATGAAAATCAATGAGTAATTGGAAAACTGATTTTGAAGTAAAATTTTCACTTGAATTCAAGCATTTTAATGGAAGAAAAGAAATTAAAAATAATACGTTGATTGTAGAAGCAAAAAGTGAAGATGAAGCAATTGAAATGATAATAAATCAATATGATAATAGTGTATTTTTAAAAATAGATGAGGTTAAGAAAATTTGGAGCTACTGATTGCTGATTTATCTAAAGATAAATTTGAAATTACTGTTAAAGCAAAACAAATTACTAAACATGTTGTTTATGTTACTGATGAAATGCTTTTCAACCTAACTAAGAATAAAATTTCAAAAAAAGAACTTTTAAATTTTAGTTTTAATTTTCTTCTTGAAAGAGAGACAAATACTTCGATACTTTCTTTTTTTGATCTTACAGTGATCTCAAAATATTTTCCTGAATACACAAAAAAAGTTAGTTATAATTGTAATTTATAGAAATATATTTAGTGGTTAGAAATTGCAATCTTATCAATTATTTATAAACGTAACAAAAGAGATAAATTTAAAAGTTGGAAAACTTGGAAAATTTATTTTTCCAGCTGGATATTATGTGTACACAGGATCTGCCAAAAAAAATATCGATAAAAGAATTAAAAGGCATCTTTCTAAGAAAAAAAATCTCCATTGGCATATAGATTATTTACTCAATAATGATGCTATACAAATTATTGATACAAAGAAATCACAAATGACTGAATGTAATTTAAATAAAAAGACAAAGGGAACAATAATTATAGATGGTTTTGGTAGTTCTGATTGTAATTTATCATGCAAAAGTCATTTGAAATTTGAAGAGAATTAAGCATAAGCTGAATTATCAGCTAATACTCTTAGAAGTTATAAATGAAAGATTACTTTTTCATTTAAACATTTAATTAAAAAATAATGACTTAAATTTGAAAAGAATGAGGTAAATTAATGGCAAATATTCAAATAAAAAGACATTTAATTTAAATTTTTGACACATCTAAATCCAATATAAACTGCTGACATATTTTTATCTTTTCTTGCTTGATGGCTTAGGCGCATCTGTTCTTTTCCATACCACCAAGAACCACCTTTCGTGGCTTTAGTTCTTTTGTTCTCTATGTTAGCCCATTCCCAAACATTTGCACCCATATCATACAAACCATTTATTCCTTTTTTTGTAACGCCAACTTTAGAATGACCATTACCTCTTGATAATAGCTTTTTGTAATTTACATTATTCTCGAATTTACAATCTTCCAAACAATTTACGCCTTCAGGTGTGTCCCCAACTGGATACTCATAAGTTTGTCCATATATAAAATTACTAGATGATGTTTTTCTCATTTCCGTGTATGCTGCATATATCCATTCTTCTTCACTAGGAAGTCTTTTGTCTTTCCATTTGCAAAACATTTGAGCTTCATCAAAATTTATATGCACAGCAGGTTCATTTAATTCTCCTTTTATTCCATAAGAATTTTTCCAATTCCAACCATCTTTTTTTATCCATCCTGATGAATACACATAACCCCATCCTCTTTTTTCGGCCTCTGTAATATAATTTGTACTATTAGTGAATTTATTGAATTCACCAATGGATACTTCAGTAAGATCAATTGAAAAATAAGAAATTTTTTGCATTCTATCATCTTTCGCCAATCCAGAATTGGCAAAAAAAATAAAAGAAAGGTTAAAAAAATAATTAAAAATCTTGTTAGTAAAATGTTTAAATAGCATATGTCTAATTTATATTATTATGATAAATTTGTATGCTAAATATGCTATAATAATGATGATTTTAATTAAATTAATAAATTACTATAAGATGTATAATTAAAATTTAATGGATCAGTCTGATATGATAAATAAATTTAAAGCATGGCATATAGATTTAATTGAAAAAGTTCAAAAAATTACTGGTTTATCAAATTACCAGATAATTTGGATTAGTTTTGCTGAAGGTTTAATAATTGGGTTTTTTGTTTGTTACTTTATATAAACTAGATTTACTTTCTTAAAAACACAAATTTTTATTCTTTAAAATATGTCCTTATAAAATTCACTTTCATCCATATGTTTTGGATTTTTATTTCCCGTGAATGCTTGTATTTTTTTTATTAAAGTTTCAATTTCTATCCTTGAGAAATTGATTTTAGTCCATTTATTATTTTTAATTACTTCAGTCTTAATACCAGGAAGATCAACAGGTAATTTAGCTCTATTAAAGATTGTACATGAGTAGGAGTTTTTATCTTGAGAAGAAGTGAAAGAAATTACATAATAATTATAATCAAGTTGACAAATCCCTTTAATAAATTTTAATTCTTTAAATTTCATTTTTATATTATGTTTAATTTTCTACATTCATATTCTAGGTTGAGATTTTTATAATTTAATTTGTTAATTGATTTAAATTAACACACACGATAATTCTTCAGGTAATTTATTTAATTTTATAGTTCCTTTACTCAATAAGACTGGTTTCAATTTAAGAGTATTTTTATCATAATGCCAGGCAAAATCTACTCCAAGGTAAGCATATTTATCTTCAAATAAGATAAATATATCTTTTTTTTGACCAACCACCTCTCCAATTTCAATAAAATTGTTTTTTATCTTTTTGAACACCGTTGTGTACAGTTCGTTATCTTTATTTATTTTAAAATTTAAAATTGTATTGTCATCTAAGCTTTTGCATTTTATAAAAAGATGTTTTTCCTCAGCTTTAACTAATTTAATCATTAGAAATGATAAGAATAAAGAAATACAAAGAAATTTCATGCTTGATAACCGTAAAAAACTTAAATTAACTATTCATACTAAACTGCTTAAATGTAAACAATTTTATTTGATTAATTAATAATAAATTAGTTTAATTGCATCATTATTAATCCTCAATTCAGAGAATGATATTTTAAAATAAATATTAAGCTTCCTTACCCATACTGTTCAAGTAAAAAGGGGTATGTATATATACAATCACATTATCAATGTCTTGAATGCAAGAGGGTTGTTGATGATTATTGTAGTGTAGAAGTTCTAAGTTGTAATTCTCAAAAAGAACTCCAACAAGATACCCAATAAAAAATTTTCAAAACTTATCGATTATCTATAATATTGTTAAAAATAGATACTTATGTTAGCTGATATTCCATCGCTTTTAGTAAGATTTTTTTTGGAAAAAATTTTAGAAAATTGTAGATAGATAAATAAATTAATAATCTTAATAAAGCTAGATATTTTAATTGTGTCGACTTTAAATAATACTTAATGATAAGATCAACAAAATTCACTGGAGTTAAGGTATGACTGATTTAACAAGCCGTCTTTCAAAATGTTATGCCAGTGCTATTCATGACGTCCTAAGAGAAAAGGGGTATGGAAATTGTGTCCTTCCACCTGAAATACAGGCTTTAGAAAGGGGTCAAAAGCTATTTGGAGAAATTTACACAGTATCTGGCCATGTGGACAAAACACTATCTAGACACGAATCTCTTCTTTTATGGTCTCAAGTTTTATCACAGGTTCCAAATGATAAAGTTATTGTTTGTCAACCAAACACACATTCAATTGCACTTATGGGAGAATTATCTGCTCGAGCATTAATGGTAAAAGGGACTAAAGGTTATTTAATGGATGGGCACTGTAGGGACGTTGAAGAAATTATAGATGCTAATTTTCCAGTTTTTTGTAGGTTGTCAACTCCTGCTGATATCGTAGAAAGATGGAAATATAACTCTCTTGGACAACCTGTCACTATAGGAAGCGTCACGATATGTTCAGGTGACTTTATTATAGCTGATATGGATGGAGCTGTAATAATACCTCAAAATGTAGCAGAAGAAGTAATACAAAAGACTGAAGAAGTTATGGCTACTGAAAGTGAAATGAGAAAAGCTATATTAGATGGTATGGACCCTGAACAAGCTTATCTAAAATTTAGAAAATTTTAGTTTCTTTCTGGTCTAAATTATATGATTATTAACAGAAGAAATATTTGGTCATTATCTTGGCCATTGATAATTGCAAATTTCACCATCCCCTTAGTAGGCCTTACCGATACCATAATTATGGGTCATATGCCTGAAAGCACTTATATTGCAGCAATAGCACTTGGGGGTATAGTATTCAACTTTATGTATGCAGGACTAAATTTTCTAAGGATGGGAACTACTGGAATAGTATCTCAAAAACTAGGTTCTAAAGATTTCGATGAAGTATTGTTGAGTTTATTAAGACCATTATTTATAGCTCTTTTAATTGGGATAATTTTATTTTTATCAAAAGAATTTCTGTTCAATTTATCAGTTTATTTTTTAACTCCTGAGGAAAAACTACAAATATTATACAAAGAATATCTCTTTGTAAGAATGATTGGCTTGCCGGCTGGGTTGCTGAATTTAGTATTTTTAGGTTGGTTTTTTGGAATGCAAAAAACAAGAGCAGTGATGATTCAACTTATCACTATCAATGTTGTAAATGTAATTTGTTCTTTATATTTAGCAGTGATTTTAGATTATGGCATATTTGGTGTTGCGCTAGGTAGTGTTTTAGCACAATTTTCTGGTCTTATTATGTCAATTATAATTTTTTCATATTCAATAAAAAAATTAAATTTAGAAACTTTAAATTTTAAAAAATTTAAAAGTATATCAAGATTTTTTAAATTATTTTCTATTAGCAAAGATTTATTTATAAGAACAATGCTAATGGTTTCTGTACAAGCATATGTGATCAAAAAAGCAGGTCTTATTGGTGTAGACGAGCTTGCTACAATTGAAATTTTATTAGTAATTTTTAGTTTGTCATCATATTCGTTAGATGCATTTGCACATTCTGCAGAGTCTTGTGTAGGTGTTTCTATTGGATCTCAAAATAAAAGAAATATTTATAAAGCCATAAGAATTACAACTGAATTTGCTTTATTTTTTTCAATATTTATTGGTATTATTTTGTACCTTTTCGAATTTTATCTAATTTCTATTTTTACTGATATAAGCGTATTAAGAGATTTGACATTAGGATTATGGGGATTAGTTATTATTACACCATTTATATCTATGTCAGCTTTTCAATTAGATGGAATTTTTATTGGCTCAACATTAGCTAAAGAAATGCGCAATTGTATAATATTTTCATCGTTATTTTTTTTCATTATTTTAGAATATTTGTTTAAAAATAATTTAGATTTAAAAGAGTTATATTCTTGTTTTCTTTTATTTCTTATTTCAAGGGGAGTTTTTTTAACTATATATTTACCTCGCGTTTTCAAATTGGTTAAAATTGATTAAGGTTTATTGATGAATAATGAAAAAGTAGAAACTAATAAAATATTTTTTAGAAGAATTATTTTATTAATGGTTTTTACAGTAATATTGATAGGTCTTATCCCAAGTGTTTTTGATTTTGAAAAATATTATGGGATTAGTCGTTTCATAAATCCAGGTTACACATCAGTTATATTAGAGGGTAAATTTGAATTATATGCTACAATATTTATGTCTTTTTTTTCATTAATAAGTTTGATTCTAATATATTTTTTTATACCTATTGGAAAATACTTTTTCTTAATATATTTTTGTACAAATTTTTTTTTAATTATGTTAGGTGGTGATATTATTAATTATGGTGTTTTGTATCCTCTAGAATGGTTAAAAAATGTGACTGAAGCCCTTTTACTATATCAAATGTTCCTTGGAGCAAATAAAGATAATTTTCGAATAAGAAAATTAAAAACTTAATTTTTTTATTTTACAAAACCTTATGAATTAACTTCAACAAATTTAAATTAAAGTCTTCTTTTCAATGAAATGATTTGCTTTTTCAAATATAATTTTTTTTCTATCCTCACTCATTCTTTCCAAGGATTTAACCAATATTGCAAGTCTTGGGTTGCTTTTAAAAAAAGTTATGTTATCGCTCATAAACATCCAATATAATCCATCCACAACATCGCACCACTCATCTTTTTTATAATTACTCATTTTTAAAATATAGTTGGAGCCACATGAATAAGGTTTCGTTGCAAATATTCCACCGTCTGCGTATGTACCCATTCCATAAACGTTAGGTACCATTACCCAATCAGAGGAATCTACAAACATTTCCATAAACCATTTGTATATTTCATTAGGATCTATTTTTGAGAGATTCATTATATTACAAATAATCATTAATCTTGGTATGTGGTGTGTGTAACCATATTTTATACAATCTTTTATTGCATCATCTAAAGGTGTGATACCAGTAGTGCCTTCATACCAATCTGTAGTTAATTTTCGATCATGTTTCCAAAAATTAGAATTTTGTTCTTCTTTTCCTTTATAATGGTATATACCTCTAATAAATTCTCTCCATCCAATAATTTGCCGAATGAAACCCTCTAAGGAATTGAGAGGAATTGAATTTAAATTCGCAAAATCTAAAGCTTTTTGAATGACTTCATTAGGTGTTAAGAGGCCCATATTAAGTAATGGACTAATTGCACTATGATAAAGAAAATTGTTTTCCGAAATTATAGCATCTTCGTAATTTCCAAAATCAAAAAACTTTTCTTTGAAAAAATTATCTAACCATTTTAATGAATCTTCTCTGTTAGTTGGCATCCACAAGTTATCTGTTACACCTGGATGATGTTTAAATTTTAAATTAATAATTGATTTTAAATCTTTAATATTATTATTTAATTTTGTATCATAAATTTTTGGTAATAACGTATTTTTTGGAATTTTTTTTCTATTCTCTTCATCATAGGACCATTTTCCTCCAATTGGTTTATTATTCTCATCAATAAGAATATTCATTTTGGTTCTTATTTTTTGATAAAAACTTGCCATGCGTATTAGTTTTTTTTGTTCATTCGCAAACTCAAAAAAGTTCTCTCTTGAAGTTAGAAACATAGGGCTTTGAAATAATTCATAATCAATATGTTTTTGATTTATAAATTTGATAATTTTAACTTCAAAATCCTTGTCTTCAATTTCAAAATATTTTAATTTTTTGATATTATGATCTTTAATTACTTTAAGTAACTTATCTTCATACTTATCATGAAAACTTTCTTCATCAATTGAATGATAAAATACAGTGTAACCATTCTTAATAAGATTGTCCCTATATTGCCTCATTGACCACAAAAACATTAAAATTTTTAGTTTATGATGTTTATGATTTGTAGTTAATCCAAAATCTTCAGCCATAAAAATTTGGTTAACTTTAGTCTTTTTTATATACTCAATTGGAAATAATTGATTACCTAAAATAAGTAATATTTCTTTATCAGGCATATTTTTACTCATAAACACTTACATTAGAAGTGTTTGTTTTTATAAAGTCCCAGTCATATTTAACTCCTAACCCAATTCCATCAGGCACAGGAACAAAACCATCTTTATTTATACAATCAATCATATCACTGTAACCGCATGTGTATACGGGAGCCATTGTATTAGGACAATCAGGACCAACTAAAGCGACTTCGTAAAAGTTTGAGTTTCTAGTGGCTGCCATGACATGTCGATGAGCAGGGCCGCAGGCGTGGATTTCAACATCTACTCCAAAAGCTTCTGCTAAATGAGATATTTTTATTGCTCCAGTTATGCCCATGTCATATTCAGGATCTGATCTTAGAAAATCAGTTCCACCGGCAATAAGAAAATCACATTTGGTTTCTAAGCCTCTAATATGCTCTGTTTGTAATAATGGAGTTTTTAACATCTCTCTAAGGCGTTTATGTGAAAAAGCTGACACACCGCTATCTCTATATGGATCTTCTAACCAAAAAAAATTTGCTTCGTCACAAGCTTTACCAACATAAAGTGCATCGGCAAAAGTTTTAAGTTGGCAAGCTGGGTCAAGCATTAATGTCATTTTATCTCCAACTTTTTTTGCTACATGTAAAACATTTTCTGCTTCTTCTTTTGCATCTCCTTCATGCCATCCATGTATTTTAAAGGCTTTGTAACCCATATCAAAACATTGCTCAGCAAAATCAGCAAAAGCTTCCTTGCTATCTAAACCACCATTTCTGTCACCATGATACGTACTTGCATATGCTTTGAGATGTTTTCTGTAACTTCCTAATAATACAGCAATTGAACAATTTAATTTCTTACCAGCCCAATCCCACAACGCGATATCTAATGGGCCATGGCCCATGTGATCAAATTGCCTAAGTTCTCTTTTAAAGTCATCGTATATTTTTTCTCTTTCTTCAGCATTATATTCTAATAATTTTGGTGCCAACATTTTAGCTTGTGCGCAAGCTGCTTTATTGCCTCCCCAGTGAGTGACGTACTCACCTTTACATCCATCATTAGTTTCTATTACAACCGCAAATTTATCCAATTTTATAGATTGACCTTTAGAATATCCTACTGCTCCAATAGTGTTTGCATTAGTCAATAGGCCCAAATTTGTTGCTGAGTGAGTGAATTCGTGTATTTCAACTCTTTTAATTTGGTTCATTTATTTTCCATTTAAAATTTGCATAGACAAAATTAAAAAAACTTATATTTATGTAAAATACTAGTAAAAATATTAAAATTTATTATTTTAAAGTAATTACTACTGTATTGCATGTAAAGGAAATTAAATGAATTTAAACGATTGTCATAACTTTCAAGATTTTAGAAAACTTGCTAGAAAGAATCTTCCTTCACCTATATTTCATTACATAGATGGAGCAGCAGATGATGAAGTTACATATAACAGAAATACTGCTGCTTATAATGATGCTGATTTAATACCAAATGTACTAAGAGGGGTTGAAAATGTTGATTTATCTACCACTATTTTTGGAAAAAAATTAGATTTACCTTTTTACTGTGCTCCAACTGCTTTACAAAGATTATTTCATTATGATGGAGAAAGAGCTGTTGGGAAGGCAGCACAAAAATTTGGAACTATGTTTGGAGTATCTTCATTAGGTACGGTTAGTGTTGAAGAGATATCTTCTATTGTTTCCACACCTAAAATGTTTCAATTTTATTTTCATAAAGACAGGGGTCTTAATGACAGTATGCTTGAGAGGGTTAAGGCAGCTAAATTTGATGTTTTAGCTCTTACTGTTGATACAATTACAGGAGGTAATCGAGAACGAGATCTTAGAACTGGATTTACATCTCCACCTAGACTAACTCTAGCTAGCCTATTTAGTTTCGCATCTAAGCCAATGTGGGCAATAAATTATTTAACTAAACCTAAATTTGAATTACCACAATTACAAGATCATGTAAGTGAAGGTACAAACACAGCAACGTCAATAGGAAATTATTTTTCATCAATGTTAGACCAATCTATGAATTGGAAAGATGCTGAACGTTTATGTTCAAAGTGGGGTGGTCATTTTGCATTAAAAGGTATAATGAGTGTTGAAGATGCCAAAAAAGCTGTTGATATTGGTTGTACTGGTATAATGGTTTCAAATCATGGTGGTCGACAATTAGATGGAGCTAGAGCACCTTTTGATCAATTAGCTGAAATTGTTGATGCTGTAGGAGATAAGATTGATGTAATTTGTGAAGGTGGAATCCAAAGAGGCACTCATATATTAAAAGCATTATCAGTTGGCGCAAAAGCTTGCTCTGGTGGAAGGTTATACTTATATGCTTTAGCTGCAGCCGGTCAAAAAGGTGTTGAAAAAGCTTTAGGTTTATATAGGAGTGAAATAGAAAGAGATATGAAACTTATGGGTTGTACAAGCATAAAAGAATTAAATAGATCAAATATAAAATTTAGATAATAAGTTAAATTGGCAAATTATTGAAATCAAATTTGAAACTAATTTCAAAAATTTTTTTTATAACTTCAGTTCCTAAAACAACATGGAGTTCAAACAAACCTGATAATGTAAAGCCAAAATTAGAAACTTTTTTTTTTCTATGTTTTGGTTTGTTTTTATTTGGTTTAGGCGAAAGTATATTAGTAACTTCTCAAAATGGCGTTACACCATGGACAGTCTTAGCCGAGGGCATTGCAAGGGAATTTGATATTGGTGTAGGTTTATCTACATTTTATATAAGTTGTGCAGTATTAATTTTATGGTTCCCATTAAAACTTAAACCTGGATTAGGTACGATCATGAATATAATTATAATTGCATTAACAATGGGTGGTTTGATACCATTAATTCAATTTTTAAATGAAATCTTTAATCCTTTGATTTTATCTATTTTAGGAACATTTATAGTTGCTTTTGGAAGTGGTATTTATTTAATTGCTAACCTTGGTCCAGGGACTAGAGATGGTTTAATGACTGGAATTGCTAAAAACTATAACAAACCTATTAGCATCATTCGTTTCAGCATAGAATTTTTTGTAGTTTTTTTGGGCTGGCTTTTAGGAGGTACTTTTGGCATTGGAACAATTATCTTCGCAATTTTTATAGGACCATTTATATCACTAAGCCTAAAGTTAGTTCCTATTTTAAAAAAATAATTTATTTATATTGTTTTAGTAAAAAGCATTATACCAAGAATGACTAAAGTTACTAGAATACAGTTTCTAAACTGTTTTTGATTTATTTTATCCCTTATTTTTGTACCTATTTGTTGGGCTATCAAAGCTGGAATTATCAATAACAAGCTCATTATTAGATCTTGTTTTGTAGCAAATCCATAATAAATTAATGATCCATATAATGGAAAAGAACCAATAAAGTACATAGTTGACACTGTCCTTACAAATTTCTCTTTTGGTAAGTCTACTGCAACTAAATAAGCTAACATTGGTGGTCCGTAGACAGTTGATAATCCTCCTAATATCCCAGATCCAAAGCCAATAAAAGATGTGATTATTCTTTCGTGTTTCTTATTAATATTATTATTGATTTTAAAGCCAAAACAATTAATTACAGCTGCAAATATTATTAAAATCGCGATTATTTGGGTAATTGTATTTAAATTTATTTCAAGTATCAGCCTTGCACCTATAATTAGCCCGACCACTAGAAATAAAAACATTGGCAAAAATCTAAAGCTACTAATACCTTGTTTAAATTTTATTTGTAAAAAATTTGTTAAAAAAATAGGAGCGCAAAGTAAAATCATAGCTGTGGTTACTGGCACTGCGAACGCAATTAACGGCAAAGCTACCATCGGCATTCCAAATCCAATAGTACCTTTAATAAGACCTCCAGCCATTACTGCTAATATTATCACAATTACAACTATTGGATCATTATACATTGTTAATCTTTAAAAAATATGGCATTGATAGTAACGTTTGTATTATAACACTTAACAAGTAAAGCTTTATTTTTAATTAATTAAATGAATAACGTTATTAATTTTCTTAAAACTAGAAGATCTACTACTGCAAAAACAATGATTTCAGGTCATATTAATGAAAGTGACCTAAATGACATCTTAGCATGCGGTATCAGAGTGCCTGATCATGGTGCTTTAAATCCTTGGTGTTTAACGGTCATAAAAGACAAAGCAAGATATAGGATAGGTAAAGAAATTTTAGGTCCTGAATATATACTAAACAATCCTGAAGCTACTGAAGAAGAAATAAATTTTGAAAAAAACAGATTTTTGAGAGCTAGTGCTGTGATAGCAGTGTTATTTAAACCTGTTTCACATCCTAAAATACCATCATGGGAAATGGAATTGTCCGCTGGAGCTGTATGTTCAAATATACTTATTGCAGCCCAATCTTTAGGTTATGCCGCTCAATGGTTAACTGAATGGTATTCTTACAATGAAAGAATGATAAAGGAGGTTGGTGGAAAACCTCAAACTGATAAACTAGCTGGTTTCATTTACATTGGAAATAAAGAAAAAGAGCCGGTTGAAAGAAGAAGACCTAAGATAGAAAATGTGATTAATGTTTTTACAGAATAATTTTAAATTTCTTGTTGGCTTAAGCAATTTTCAAAAATATCCTTATCTACATTTCCACCAGATGCAATTACTAGAACATTCTTGTTTGTAATGTCTATTTTTTTAAAAATGGCAGCTGCTAGCGCAACTGCTCCACCTGGTTCTAAAACAATCTTAAGATGTTTAAATGCTGTATTCATTGCAATTAAGGATTCCTTGTCAGTAACTGATATCCCAGAGGTTAGATTTAATCTATTAATTTCAAATGTAATTTTTCCTGGTTTTTCAGCTAAAAGTGCATCACAAATTGAAACATGTTTCATAGAATTTGAAATTATGGAATTTTGTTTAAGTGATTTTTTTGTATCATCAAAATTCTCAGGTTCAACAGAATATATTTTAACATTTTTAAACTTTTCTTTTATCGCTGTACTTATACCAGCAATGAGGCCACCACCACCGCAACAACATAAAACAATATCAGGTATAACATGAATTTCATTTAATTGTTCTATACATTCTATACCAGCAGTACCTTGTCCAATTATAACTTTTTCATCGTCAAATGGGGGGATAATCGTAGCATGTAATTCCTTCGCTATTTTTTTTCCAATTTCTTCTCTGTTTTCGTTATTCCTATCATACTTTATAATATTAGCACCCCAAAAAGCTGTTCCATTAAGTTTTGCTCTTGGAGAGTCTTCTGGCATTACTATTGTTGCTTGGCGACCTGTTATTTTTGACGCAGCAGCAACGGCTTGTGCATGATTTCCACTTGACCACGCTACAACTTTTTTAATGTCAGATGGTAACTGGAGAATTGAATTCATAGCACCTCTAAATTTAAATGCTCCAATTGTCTGTAGGTTTTCAGCTTTTAAAAAGATGTTAGATTCTAATTTCTTATTGATATATTTTGATTGTAAAATAGGTGTTCTTACAATTTTTCCTTCTAACCTTTTAGAAGCTTCTAAAATAGAATTGTATGTTACCTGACCATTAACCATTAATATTTTCCTAGATTATTTTATTCTATATCTTGTTAAATTTAAATGACATGAGTATGATAAACAAATCATTTTTTTTGGCGAGGTATTTTATGTTATTTCATGGTTCATACACTGCTTTATTAACTCCATTTAAAGATAATAAAGTAGACTTTGATGCTTATAGAAAATTAGTAGATTTTCAAATAGAAAATGGAACAAATGGCTTGGTTCCAGTTGGAACAACTGGAGAGTCACCTACTTTATCTCATGATGAACATAAAAAACTTGTAGAAGTATGTATTGACCAGTCAAATGGAAGGGTTCCAATCATAGCAGGTGCTGGTTCAAATTCTACGAATGAAGCTGTTGATTTTGTAAAACATGCATGTTCAGCTGGTACGGATGGTTTATTAATTGTTACGCCTTATTATAACAAACCTACCCAATCAGGTTTAATAGCTCACTACAATGAACTTATTAAAAATTCAAGTAAGCCAATAATTATATATGATATACCTGGTCGTTCAGTAATAAAGATGAATGATTACACTATGGCTAAACTAGCTGAAAATGATCTAATTGTTGGAGTGAAGGATGCAACTGCTGATTTAGCAAGACCTACAAGGTTACAAAATTTAATTGGTGATGATTTCATTCAATTATCTGGTGAAGATGGAACAGCATTAGCCTATTTAGCCGCGGGAGGCCATGGTTGTATATCTGTTACATCAAATATTGCTCCTAAATTACTTTCGAGGATGCACAATGCATGGAAACAAGGAGATATTTTAACTGCTCAAGAAATAAATAAAAAACTGATGCCCTTACATGATGCATTATTTCATGAAACTAGTCCAGGTCCACTTAAATATGCTGCATCATTATTAGGACTTTGTTCTTCTCAGGCCAGGCTTCCAATTGTAGAAATTGAAGAAGAAAGCAAAAAATATGTCAAAGAAGCTTTACATTTTGCGGAATTATTATAGTAGCTAGTATTTTAAATGAGTAAAAAACAAGTAAAAACAGTTTCCAAAGGTAGAGTAGCTGAAAATAGACGTGCAAAATTTGATTATTCTATTATTGAAACTATAGAAGCTGGGCTTGTTTTATTTGGAAGTGAAGTCAAAAGTCTTAGGCTCGGAAGAGCAAGTATTAATGAGTCATACGCGACTGATGAGTTCGGCCAAATTGTTTTAGTAAATTCAAATATTCCAGAATATAATTTGGCTTCTTCGGGACAAAATCATGATCCCAAAAGAGTTAGACGCTTGTTAATTCATAAAAAAGAAAGAAATAAAATCCTAGGACAGATTAAAAAAGATGGATGTACAGTTGTTCCTTTAAGTTTATATTTTAATAAAAAAGGATTGGCTAAAATATCTATAGGTATTGCTGAAGGAAAAAAGAAGGTTGATAAAAGGGAAGTGATTAAAAAGCGAGATTGGGATAGGGAAAAACATAGATTATTGAAAAATAACAATTAAATTCTTGTAAATTTAAACAAATAACCTCTATATCATTTTATGAAAATCAAAAAAGTTATAATTGGCATTGGAGGCAATATAAGATCAGATGAAGGATTACATCCAATTGATATTGCTTTAAAGGCAATTCATATTATGAAAGATTTTTCGATCAACGTTAAAAAACAATCAAGTTGGTATGAAACAGAACCAATTCCCAAAAGTGATCAGCCTAATTTTTATAATTGTATTTTACTGGCAAACACTACCTTGAATGAATTGGATGTTTTAAAGTCGTTGCATAAAATTGAACATATGTTTGGAAGAAGAAGAAAAGAAGTAAATGAATCTAGAGTAATCGATTTAGACCTTATTGATTATTCAAATAAAATATTAAAAAACACAGAAATTATTATCCCACATCCAAGAGCTCATGAAAGACGATTTGTAATGGAACCACTAGCTGAATTAGATGAAAACTGGTTTCATCCAATTTTAAAAAAAAACGTAAATAAAATTTTAATAGGTTTAAAAGATCAAAAAATTAAGATCTATAGAGAGAGAATTATCATTTGATTTTTGAAAGTTTTTTATTTAATAAGATAAATTTGGAGGTTTAAAATTATGGCTCGTGTTACTGTAGAAGATTGTGTAAAAAGGATTCCTAATAGATTTGATCTGGTTATTGCAGCTGCTCAACGTTCTAGAGAAATCTCAAATGGTATTGCTATAGAAGTTGATAGAGATAATGATAAAAATCCAGTTGTATCTCTTCGTGAAATCGCTGCAGAGGCAATCGATGCTGAGAGTTTACAAGAAAGATTTATTAGATCAATGCAAAAAAACTTGATCAAAGAAGATAATAATATTGAGGATGAGGCTTCATTAGAAGAGGAATTTGCTGCCTATTTAAATGAAAATAAATCTGAATCAATTACAGACAGTGAATTTACTTTTGAAAAAGATAAGTTACATGAAGAAAATAAGTTTGTTGATATATCTGAGGAATTAATTAAAAACGAAGATTAGATAAATTTCATTAATTTTATTTGCATTTAATATAGATATGAATATTTTTATAATATAATATTATTATATGAGTTTAACTGCATCCAAACTTTATAAAAAAATATCTCAATATGATAATCTTGTTTCTTATGAAACAATTAAAAAAGCATATAATTTATCTAAAAAAGCTCATGCAAACCAGTTTAGGGGGAGTGGTGAAAAATATTTTACTCATCCATTGGCAGTTGCTGATTATTTAATTCAAATGAAATTGGACTCTTCTACTATAATTACCGCACTTCTACATGATGTTGTTGAAGATAGCGAAATCACTCTTGAAAACATTAAAGATGAATTTGGAATTGAAATTTCAAAGCTTGTTGATGGTGTGACTAAATTGTCTAAACTAGATCTCAAATTTGGATTTGCTCAAGCAGAAAATTTTAGAAAACTATTATTAGCTTCATCAGATGACATTAGAGTGTTATTGGTTAAGCTCGCAGATAGATTGCACAATATTAGAACCATTAATGGAATTAAAAATAATAATAAAAGGGCAAAAATTTGTTATGAAACTCTAGAAATTTTTGCACCCTTAGCTGAACGTCTAGGTATTAATGCTATACAAAGAGAATTAGAGGATAGATGCTTTGCAGTTTTAAAACCTGAAACACGTGATTCAATTTTAAAGCGTTTAAAACTAATTTATTCTCAAGATGAACTTAATATCCCTCATATTACAAAAGAAATTCAAACTCTTTTAAAAAAAAATAATATCAAAAGTCATGTAACTGGAAGAATAAAAAGTAGTTATTCAATTTGGAAAAAAATGCAATACAAAAATCTTAGTATGGATCAATTATCAGATATTATGGCCTTTAGAGTTATCGTTGATAATGTGACTAATTGTTATAAAAGCATTGGTATATTGCATCAAGAATATACGGCAATAATGGGGCGTTTTAAGGATTATATCTCTGCACCAAAACGAAATGGATATCAATCACTTCATTCAAGTTTAATTGGTCCAAAAAAAACAAGAATTGAGGTGCAAATAAGAACTTCAGTAATGAATGAATTTGCTCTTAATGGAGTTGCTGCTCATTGGATTTATAAAGAGGGTGCTTATTGGTCTGAAGGTTTAAAGTATAAGTGGGTTCGTGAATTAATTCAGATCATTGAGGAGAGCAATGAACCAGAAGAATTCTTAGAAAACACAAAATTAGAAATGTATAATGACCAAGTTTTTTGTTTTACACCAAAAGGAAATTTAATAATTCTACCTAAAGGGGCTAATGCAGTCGATTTCTCATATGCTGTGCATTCTGAAGTTGGAAACTCAGCTGTTGGAGTAAAAATTAATAACAAAAATAGATTGATGACAACTGAAATCAAAAATGGAGATCAAGTAGAAATTTTAACTTCTAAAAGTGGGTTTCCAGATCCAAAATGGATTGAAATATGTATTACTGGAAAAGCTAAATCTGCAATTAAAAGATTTATTAGAAAACAAGAAATAAAAGAATTTTTACAATTAGGTACTGCATTGCTACAAAAAGAATATAGGCAACAAAATAAAAGAATGCATGAAAAAAGCTTGAGCAGAGTAATAAACGAATTTGGTTTATTAGATTTAGAAGAATTATTAATTGAAATTGGAAAGGGAAATATTAAATCAAGAGAAGTTTTAAGTTTTTTATATCCAGAAAAACAAAATGCTAAACATAAGTTACCGGTATTAAAAAAACCTCACAAACAAAAATCTATGAAAATTAAAGGGGCAATATCTGGCATGGCTATACATTATGCACATTGTTGTCATCCATTACCCGGTGAAAGAATTGTTGGAATTGTTACAACTGGAAAAGGAATTACAGTGCATGCATTAGATTGTTTTGCACTTGAAAAGTTTAATGATATGCCTGAAGTATGGCTCGAAATATCTTGGGATAGAGAAGGTGAGTCATTTCATAGAGGCAGTTTAGTAACAGTTTTATCAAACGAGCCTGGTAGTTTGGCTGATATAACAAAAATAATTAGTGTAAATGATGGAAATATTTCTAATATTCAAGTAGTTTCAAGAAGCTTAGATTATTATAAATTTAACATTGATTTAGAGGTTAGAAACTTAAATCATTTAAATCAAATAATCGTTGCAATGAGATTATCTCAATTTGTTGAAAGCGTTGAAAGAGGTAAAGATTAAATGGAGTGTTGAGATAATTAATACTAACTTGCATTTTAAAAATTTAGCAAACAAGATAAATAGAATCATTTCCTATTATAAATTAAGGCTAGCACGATTGCCTGCCTCATCTTATGCAATTTCATCTGGTTTTGCTTGTGGATCGATGGTGTCATTTACACCACTTTTAGGTTTGCATTTTGTATTAGCTATAATTTTTGCTTATATGATAAGAGGAAATTTTATTGCTGCATTAATTGGGACTGTAGTTGGTAATCCAATTACTTTTCCTTTTATCTGGGGATTGATATATAAAGTTGGAACTCATGTTACACCTATCAAAGAGACCACATTAAATAATGATATTAATTTTGAAATGATAATTAATCAAACATATGAAATTTTTTTCCCAATGCTTGTGGGTGGTATTATTGTTGCTCCTTTAGTATGGGTAATAACATATTTATTAGTTTATAGCTTTATTTCTTCTTACAAGTTAAGAAAAAACAAAAAAAATAAAAGGACGTTGTAGTGGAAAGACATGTAAGATTAGGGGTTAATATAGACCATGTTGCAACATTAAGAAATGCTCGAGGTGAAGACTATCCAAAAGTTGTGGAAGCTGCAAAAATTGCTGAAAAATCAGGTGCAGACTTAATAACTGTTCACGTTAGAGAAGATAGAAGGCACATAAACGAACAGGATTTAGGAGATATTTTAAATGTTATTAATATCCCTGTAAACCTTGAAATTGCTGCGAATACAGAAATGGTAAACATTGCTTCTTATTATAAACCTGATTCTGTATGTTTTGTTCCAGAAAAACGACAGGAAGTCACTACTGAAGGCGGTTTAGATGTTATAAAAAACTTTGATAATTTAAAAAGAACTTTAAAATCTTTATCAAATACTAATATAAAGATTTCAATTTTTATAGACCCTGATAAAGATCAATTAATTGCAACTAACAAATTAGGAATAAAAACAGTTGAGTTTCATACTGGAAGTTATGCAAATGCCTTTTCAAAACAAAAAAATGTAAAATTTGAATTAAATAAAATTATTGAAAGTACCGCTTTTGCTAAAAAAATAGGGTTAATATGTCATGCAGGACATGGTTTGACATTTAATAACGTAACTTCAATTGCATCGATACAAGATATTGTTGAACTAAATATAGGCCATTTTATTATTGCCAATTCTATTTTTTATGGTTTAGAAAATACAATATTAAAAATGCGTGACATAATTGCACAAGCTATAAAATGATTATTGGAGTTGGAACAGATATTCTTAATGTAGAAAGAATAAAAAAAATTTTAAAAAAATATGATCAAAAATTTATTAATCGTATTTACGGAAAGAATGAAGTTCTAATTTCACAAGGCAAATTAAACAATTCTGATAATTTTTTTGGAAAAAGGTTTGCAGCAAAAGAAGCAACTTGGAAAGCCCTAAGTTCTATTAGGGGTGAAGGTTTGTTTTTTAAAGAAATAGAAATTTTAAATGACCCCAATGGAAAACCATATTTATTTTTTTCAGGTAAAACAAAAAAATATATTGAAAAAAAAGAAAAAAAATTCAATGCCAAATTAAGATTTGATATTTCTTTATCTGATGAAAATCCTTTCGTTGTTGCATTTGTTATAATTTCACTTGCTCCTCATGTTTAGGTATTGCATAAAGTAGACTGTAAAAATAACTCATATTGTTGGAGTATATTTAATGAAGAATTCCTTTAAAGAGCTTTTTAAAACTCTTTTAATTGCTGGCTCAATAGCAATTTTTTTTCGTTCTATTTTTTTTGAACCCTTCAACATACCCTCAGGTTCAATGATTCCAACTTTATTAGTTGGTGATTATTTATTTGTATCAAAATATTCTTATGGATATTCAAAATATAGTTTTCCTTTTGGTTTAGGTCCAATCAAAGATAGAGTTTTATATAAAACACCACAAAGAGGAGATGTGATTGTTTTTAGAAAACCAGGAGATGAAACTATTGACTACATAAAGAGGTTAGTTGCACTTCCAAATGATACTGTACAAGTAAAAGAGGGTATTCTTTATATTAACTCAAAAAAGGCTAAAAGAATAAAGACAAATATTGGAATAATGAAAAATATATTTGGTGATGAAAAAGTTTTTACACAATATGATGAGACTTTTGATGGTTCGAACACTCATAAGATTATTGAGGCCAGTGATAATGATCCATTTGATGATACAATTTTATTTAAAGTTCCAGCAGATCATTTTTTCTTTATGGGAGATAATCGAGATAATAGTAGAGATAGTAGGACACCAGAGGTTGGTTTTGTACCAAAGAAAAATTTAATAGGTAAAGCAGAGATAATTTTTTTCTCACATAATAGTACTGCTTCAATTTTTGAATTTTGGAAATGGCATAAAGCCATAAGATTTTCAAGAGTAGGTAAGGCGATAGAATAGTGTATATAAATAAACTTGAAAAAAATATTAATTACAAATTTAAAAATATTGCTTTATTAGAAGAAGCTATTACCCATTCAAGTTATCAAAAAAGCAACATAAATATCAAAAAAGAAAATTATGAAAGATTAGAGTTTCTAGGTGATAGAGTTTTAGGGTTAGTGTTATCAGAATATTTTTTTAAAACTTTCCCCGAAGCAAAAGAAGGTGAACTAGACAGCTATTTTCAAAAATATGCTAATCAAGAAAAATTATATCATTATGCAAAAAGTATTAATCTTTGCTCTTTTTTAAAGACACAAAAGGGAGATAATTTAGAAAATAACAAATCTATATTGAGTGATGTTATTGAAGCAATTATTGGAGCAATTTATATTGATACAGGATTAAAAAATTGTCAAAATTTTATAATAAATAACATTATAGATAAAGATTTACATAATTCTAAAGATTTAAAACATCCTAAATCCATTCTTCAAGAATATTGTTTAAACAAATATAAAACTTTACCAAAATATAGCGTTTTAAATAAATCTGGAAATGAACATGAACCTACATATGAAGTTTGTGTATATATTAAAAATCACGACGTGGTTTCTGCAACAGGTTCTAATTTAAAAAAAGCTGAAGAAGCTGCAGCAACAAAATTACTTAATGTTTTGAAATTTTAAAGTTATTAATAAAAGTGGTATTAAATTAATTTGAAAAAAAGAGATTTTAAATCAGGTTTTGTAAATTTGGTTGGGGTACCAAATTCAGGGAAATCTACTCTAATAAATAAATTAGTAGGAAAAAAGATTTCTATAGTATCTCATAAAGTACAAACTACAAGATTTTGTATTAGAGGTATTTGTAATGTTGATCTAACTGATAAATTAAAATCTCAAATAATTTTTGTTGATACACCTGGTATGTTTTTACCAAAAAGAAGACTTGAAAAAGCTATGGTGAATGCTGCGTGGTCTGAGTTAAATTTAACTGATAAAGTTGTTTATATTCACGATGTTTTAAAAAAAATAGACAATAACACTAAAGAAATAATTGAAAAAATTTTTGAAATAAAATCAGATGTAATTTTAATTTTAAATAAAATTGATTTGTTACCGAAAGACGATCTTCTCAAAAAAATTTCTGAAATTAAAAATCTTTATAACTTTGAAGAAACATTTTTGATTTCTGCAAAAAATGGAAGTGGTTGTAACAAGTTAATAGAATATTTAGCACAAAAAATGCCACCTCACTCTTTTTTTTATGATGAAAATACTATTTCAGATTTACCTCAATCTATTTTAGCTTCTGAAATCACAAGGGAAAAGTTGTTTAAAAATCTTAATCAAGAATTGCCATATAATCTTACTGTTGAAACAGAAAAATGGGTAGTTAATCCTGATGAAAGTGTTAATATCCAGCAGACGATATATATTAATAAACAAAGCTATAAACCTATAATATTAGGAAAACAAGGTCAAAACATAAAAAGAATTGGCACTTTAGCTCGTAAAGAACTTGAAAAATTATTAGATTGTAAAATTCATTTATTTTTGCATATTAAACTCAAAAAAAATTGGATGGATGATCCATCGAAATACTTTTCTGTTGGCTTGAATTATAATGCCTGAATGGAATGATGTTGGGATAATATTATCTGCTAAAAAATACGGTGAACGAGGTCTTATAATTAATATTTTGACAGAGGAACATGGACGTTACGTAGCTTGGATTAATAATTATAAAACCAAAAGAATTTTACCTAGTGTCCAACCTGGCAATTTAGTTAAAGTATTTTGGAAATCCAGAATAATTGAACAAATGGGAAGTTTTAAAATTGAACAAATTTCATCAATTTCAGGAAAGATTTTTGATGAAAAACTTAAATTACAAGCTTTAACATCATTATGTTCTTTATTAGAAAAATTTTTACCTGAAAGAGAAAGTTATTCTGAGGTTTTCTATGCAACAAAGGCCTTCTTAAATGTTTTAGCAATCAACGATGAACTTGATAATAAACAATGGATTAAAGGTTATTTGAAATGGGAAATTGGATTGTTATCATCAATTGGTTTTTCTTTAGATTTAAAACAATGTGCTGTAACTGGACAAAAAAATAATTTACATTATGTAAGCCCAAGAACTGGAAAAGCAGTATCAAAGGAAGGTGCTGGAAAATTTGCTCCTAAACTCTTAAAATTGCCAATGTTTTTAGGAGGAGTTGAAGTCGTTGGATCAAGTATTCATGAGGAGATTATTATGGGGTTAAATATAACAACTTTTTTTTTCAAAAATAAATTATTATTATCTATTAATGACTCTAGAATTACGAATTTACCAAATCCTAGAAATAGATTAGAAAATATGATTAAAAAACTATAATTATAGAGAGTTATTTTATGGAAAATGAAGATTTACAAAATGAAAATATAAGTCTTACCCCTTTTTCAAAAGCAATCTCAGAGCGATATCTTACGTATGCTTTATCAACAATAACATCAAGATCTTTACCAGATGTAAGAGATGGTTTAAAGCCTGTTCATAGAAGAGTTTTGTTTGCTATGATGCAATTAAAACTAAATCACAATGTATCATTCAAAAAGTCTGCTCGTGTTGTAGGTGATGTAATGGGAAAATTTCATCCTCATGGGGATGCTGCAATTTATGAGTCGATGGTACGAATGGCTCAGGATTTTGCATTGAGATATCCTTTAGTTGATGGTCAGGGTAATTTTGGTAACATCGATGGAGATAACGCAGCAGCCATGCGATATACAGAGGCAAGAATGTCTAAGGCAGCAGAATTGTTATTAGCTGATATTGATAAAGATACTGTAGATTTTAGAGTTACTTATGATGACGAAGGTAAAGAGCCTGTTGTATTGCCTTCAGCCTTCCCTAATTTATTGGCTAATGGATCGCAAGGTATTGCTGTTGGGATGGCAACTTCAATTCCTCCTCATAATATTTACGAATTAATTGACGCTCTTTGTCATTTAATCAAATTTCCAAATGCATCTGATACTACGATTTCTAATTTTGTAAAAGGACCAGATTTTCCTACTGGAGGTATTTTAGTTGAACCAACATTATCAATTGAAAACTCTTATAAAAATGGAAAAGGAAGTTTTAGGTTAAGATCTAGATGGAATATTGAAAATATAAAAGGTGGACAATGGAAAATAATCATAAGTGAAATTCCTTACCAAGTTCAAAAAAGTAGATTGTTAGAAAAAATCTCTGAATTGATGGATAATAAATCTCTTCCAATGCTTTCTGATATAAGGGATGAAAGTGCAGAAAATATTAGAATAGTGATTGAGCCCAAAAGTCGAAATTTATCGCCTGAAATGATTATGGAAACACTTTTTAAAAAAACTGACTTAGAGGTAAGATTTTCTCTAAATTTAAATGTAATTGATAATAAAAATATACCTGGTGTGAAATCTTTAAAAGAAGCATTGAAATCTTGGTTAGATCATAGACAAATCATTCTTCAGAGAAAAAGTAAATATAGATTAAATCAAATTGAAAATAGAATTAACATCTTAAATGGTTATATAATTGTATATTTAAACCTTGACAAAGTTATTGAAATTATAAGAGAAGAAGACAATCCTAGGGTAGTTTTAATGTCTTATTTTAAGATTAATGATATTCAGGCTAATGCTATTTTAGATATGCGTCTACGTTCACTTAGAAAGTTAGAAGAAATTGAACTTAGAAATGAACTTAATAAGCTAGAAAATGAACAAAATAATCTAAATGAAATTTTGAATAACATTGATGTTCAATGGAAAGAAATTTATTCAGACATTAAAAGTCTAAAGAAAGATTTTAAAGATATTTCATATAGAAAAACAGAAATTAGTGACTTACCTTTAGTTGAAGAATTTGATGAAGATCAATTTGTAACTAAAGAACCAATAACAATAATTTTATCTGATCAGGGTTGGATTAGAACTCAAAAAAATCATTTAAATGATGATGTCGAACTTAAATATAGGGAAGGTGATAAAGAGAAATTTAAAATAAATGCCTTTACTACTGATAAGATAATTTTCTTTGCGGATAATGGAAGGTTTTTTTGTGTTTCTGCAAATAAACTTCCATCTGGTAGAGGATTTGGAGAGCCTATATCGCTTACTTTAGATCTCAAAGCAGAGAATAAAATAATATCTTGTTTCCCATTTTTTGAAGGAAATATAGTTGTGGCTCTAGAATCAGGTCATGGTTTTAAAATTAATACTTTAAATATTGTTGCACAGACAAAATCTGGAAAACAAATTTTAAATACAAAAGGTGATAATAAAGCAAAAATATGTAAAAAAATTGAAGGAGATACTATTGCAGTTGTTGGAAATAACAGAAAATTATTAGTGTATTCAATAGATGAAGTTCCTGAATTAAATAAGGGAAAAGGAGTTATACTTCAAAGATATAAAGACGGTACATTGTCTGATATAACTACATTTAATAAAGAGGATGGAATAATTTGGAAAATGACTGGTGGACGTCAGAGAACCGAAAAGGATATATTACCTTGGCAAGGTAAAAGAGGAGGAGCTGGAAGGATGGTGCCTAACGGATTTCCAAGACCACCAATTTTTAATTAAAATTTACTTTCATATATTGTATCAATAAAGATTGATCAATATTTATGCATATTTATTTAACAGTATTTATTTTTAAATAATTAAATAAAATTCTTTAAATTAAGTTTAATTTTGTGTACTAATGATACAATTAACTTCAATTCTTAAATAACAATACAAAATATAGGGAGGCGTTTTATGAAACGTAGAGATTTTATTACTAAAGCTGGTGTAGGCGTTGTTGCAGGTGTTGCTGGAGCTTCTACACTATCAGCACCTGCTATAGCAGGAGGTCATAAAGAGATTAACATTGTATCAACTTGGCCAAGAGATTTTCCAGGTTTAGGCTTATCAGCACAAAGATTATCAGCTAGAATTACCGAACTATCAAAGGGTAAGTTAAAGGTCAATTATTTCGCTGCAGGTGAAAAAGTTGGAGCATTTGATGTTTTTGACGAAGTTGCATCTGGAAACTCACAAGCTTACATTGCTGCAGATTATTATTGGAAAGGTAAGCATCCTGGTTTTGCCTATTTTACAGCTGTACCATTTGGTATGACTACTGTTGAATGGAATGCTTGGATTAAGTTTGGTGGTGGGCAACAGCTTTGGGATAAAATGTCAGGTGAGTTTGGTCTTAAAGCTCTTCCATGTGGTGGAACTGGTACGCAAGCTGGTGGATGGTTCAACAAGGAAATAAATTCTAGTGAAGATTTAAAAGGCTTAAAAATGAGAATTCCAGGCTTGGGTGGAACTGTTATGTCTAAACTTGGAGCTTCTCCAGTATCATTACCAGGTGGACAAATATATGAAAATTTAGTGTCTGGATCAATTGATGCTACAGAGTGGGTAGGTCCTTATAATGATTATTTCATGAAATTTTATGAAGCTGCTAAATATTACTACACAGGTGGTATGCATGAGCCAGGTTCTTGTCTAGCTTTAGCATTTAATGCAAGTTTCTGGGGTAAATTAACAGATAATGAAAAGGCTCTCATTACTGCAGCATCCATGGAAGAACATGCAGCTCAATATGAAGAAACATGTGCTAAAAATGGTGAATACCTTGCAAAACTTATTAATGAACATGGAACTAAGGTAAAATCATTTAATGATGATGTATGGGATTCATTTGGAGAAGCTGCAGCAGAAGTTTTTGAAGAAACAAGAAATCATTCTGCATTAGCTAAAGAAATAGATGACGCCTATCAAGCATTTTTAAAAGAATGTGGAAGTATGATGGCAAAGTTTGAAATATCATACGTCAACCAAAGAAATAGAGTCTTAGGACTTTCATAAAATATTAACTGGAGGTCAGCTAAGAGCTGACCTCTATTCAAAAAATGGATAAAAATATTTATACTTATTACCGATTATTTGGATGGTCAATATTAACAATCACGTTTGCTTTTTTGATTGATAATATTTTAATG